>NZ_AJQF01000276.1:0-24758 GCF_000261705.1 Bradyrhizobium genomosp. III
TGCTGCCCGGAATGTTCTTGCGCGGCGCATCACGCCATACCGTGCCTGCGGGAAGGTTCTTCGGCTTCGGCGGGCGCGGCAGCACGTCGACGAACGCGCCGCTCCTGGCGCGCCAGATCGCTTCGGCTTCCACCGTGTTGAGCACGCGCGCGCCCGCAAGCGTCGCCGGCACCGGTGCGCGATAATTGTCGGCGCGATAACCCTCGGGCTCGAACGGCTCCTGCTGCTGCGCGGATCCCGGCACCGCCAACGCGGCAACGACGAGCGCAGCGGCAAGAGGCCGCCTCATTGCGACTTCTTGGCCGTCTCCGCGCTGAGCGGCCGATTGCTCTCGTCGAGCAGCGGTATACCGAAGTCGACCAGGATCTTGTTGATCTCGCCCTGGTTCTCCTGGATCAGCTTGTTGAGCTGTCGCTTCCAGTTCTGGTCGGCGGGACGCACGCCCATGCCGATGCGATAGACCAGCTTCGGCCCCGTGGTTTCCTTCACCAGCGGCGTGACGTGAAGCGAGCCGATCTTCTTCGCATAATAGCCGGCCATGGGTCCCCACAGCACCCCGGCGTCGATCTTGCCGGCGGCGAGGTCGTCGATCATCGCCTGCGCCGAATTGTCGTAGCGCGTGTCGATCATCAGCGGATAGGGTTTTGCATCGCTCATCAGGCCGGCAATGGCCATGTTGGTCGCCGGCGGCGTTCCGGCGACGATGCCGACATGCTTGCCCTTCAGCTTCGGGTCCTCGAGCGTATCGACCTCCTCGAGCCCGCTGCCGGCCTTGGCGACCAGCGCGTACGACGTGCGGTAATAGGGATTGGTGCCCTGCACGACGTCATCGCCTTGCGGAAAACCCATGATGACATCGCAGCGATGCGCGCCCAGCGTCATCCGCACGAAGCCGGTGGCCTGCGGGAAGAAGACGTAGTCGAGTTTCTTCTTGAGCTTCTCGGCAAACAGCTCGGCCAGCTTGTTCTCGAACCCCTCGCCCTTCTCGTTCGAGAACGGCAGATTGCGCGGATCGGCGCAGACGCGCAGCACGTTCGGGTCGACCAGCTCGAACGAGAGGTCGCCGCTGTCATTGGTCTGCGCGATGGCGACATCGCCGAACGCACAGGACGCAACCAGGACCCCCAGTGAAAACAACCAGCGACGATGTCGTCCGGCCTCCGTCATCGCGCTTCCTCCTCGTTTTGTTTGAATGCTATCCATGCAACGCATGACGCGCCATCTTTTGCCAGACTTCGCTGGCTTTGCTTTGTTGCAGTGCAATGCAGCAACCCTTTGAACTGAGGCGGAAAAGTGTCTCGTATCGCTCGAGTGATCGCAGCCTTGTCCCTGCTGGGGATCGTAACGCTAGCACGGGCCGGGGCGGCCGAATTGCCTGTGAGCGAAGTCGCAGCGGGAATCTTCGTACACTCCGGGGCCATTGCCCTGATGACCCGCGAGAACGAGGGTGACATTGCCAATGTCGGCTTCATCGTCGGCGATGATGCGGTGGCCGTCATCGACACCGGCGGCAGCCTCCGCGAAGGCGAGGCCCTGCTGGCCGCCGTGCGGGCTCGCACGCCCAAGCCGATTCGCTATGTCATCAACACCCACGGCCATCCCGACCATGTCTTCGGCAACGCGGCCTTCGCCGCCGGTGGCACCAGCTTCGTCGGTCACAGCAAGCTGCCGCAGGCGCTCGCGACGCGCGGCCCCTACTATCTCGACAATTTTCGCCGCATCATGGGCAGCGCGTTGATCGATCCCGTGAAGATCATTGCCCCGACCCTCTTGGTTTCGGACACGATGACGCTCGATCTCGGGTCGCGCCGCCTCATCTTGCGCGCCTGGCGGACCGGGCACAGCGACAGCGACGTCACCGTGTACGACGAGGCGACAAAAACCTTGTTCGCGGGCGACCTCGTCTTTCTCCGCCACATTCCGGTCATGGACGGCAGCATCCGCGGCTGGCTCGACACGTTGAAGGAATTGGAGACCATCCCGGCGCAACGCGTCGTTCCCGGTCACGGCCCCGTGAGCGACTGGCCTGCCGCGCTGGCCGATGAGCGGCGTTACTTGTCAACGCTGCTATCCGACGTGCGCGCGCTGAACAAGAATGGCGAGCCGATCCGAGCCGCGGCCGACAAGGCGGCTGCGGAAGAGCGGCCGCGCTGGCAGTTATTCGGCGATTACAACGCCCGGAACGCAACTGCAGCATTTTCGGAAATTGAATGGGAGTAGCAGGCGCGCTACGATAGGCGCAGGAGATCGGCTTCGCTGACTCCGGAACGAGATCAGCTTCGCTGACTCGGAGGATCATGACCATGACCCGATGGACACGCCACCTGCCCTTGATCGCTGCACTGCTCGGCATCGCCTTCGCCGTGCCGGCGCAGGCTGAAGAGGCCGACGATCCCTGGCCGGGCCTGGTGCAGGACATCTTCAATAGCCGTGCGATGAACGACGGCAGCGGCGTGATCGGCATCGAGATGCCGTATCGCGCAGAGGACGCGGCGATCGTGCCGGTGACCCTGCGCAGCAAGCTGTCGCCCGCAGACAGTCGCCGTATCCGTTCGATCACGCTCGTGATCGACCGTAACCCGGCGCCGATGGCGGCGAAGTTCGAGCTCGGCTCCGACGCCAATGTCACCGAGATCTCGACGCGCGTGCGTGTCAACAATTACACCGATGTGCACGCGGTGGCCGAGCTCAGCGATGGCCAGCTCTATGTCTCGAAAGTCTATGTGAAAGCCTCCGGCGGCTGCTCGGCGCCGGCAGGAAAGAACGCCGAGGAGGCGCAAAACCGGCTCGGCCAGATGCGCTACAGGCAATTCGCGCGCGAGGAAGCGCCCGCGAGCCGCATCCGCGAAGCGCAGATCATGATCGGCCATCCCAACAATTCCGGCCTTCAGATGGACCAGGTCACGCAGCTCTACATTCCCGCCTTCTTCGTCAACCAGCTGAAGCTGACGCAGGACGACAGCCCGGTGCTGTCGATGGAAGGCGGCATCTCGATCTCGGAAGATCCCAATCTGCGCTTCACCTATGTCTCCAACGGCGCCAAGCGTTTCCGCGCGGAAGCAAAGGACACGGATGGGCACGTGTTCCGGAATGAGTGGGATGTGGAGAAGCCGGGGACGTAGCTAGCACCGCTTATGCTAATTCCCCTCTCCCCTTGTGGGAGAGGGTGGCTCGCCGCATAGCGGCGAGACGGGTGAGGGGTCTTTCTCCTCAGATGAGCGCGCGGTGAGATACCCCTCATCCGGCGCTCCGCGCCACCTTCTCCCACAAGGGGAGAAGGGATTGCACCGTTTCCGCGGCTATAGCTAGAAACACCTCACCTCGGCTTCCGCCTGCGCCCGCCGCAAATCGTTCACTGCCGTGTTCGCCTGCTCGGAGGTGCGGAACTGGACGCCGAGATTGCCGCGGACCTGGGACATGCTGAGCGCGGTCTCGGCGGTCACGTAGCGCTCATAGGTGACGATCGAGGCGACCACGTCGATCGAGCAGGAACATTGCTCGATCGACTGCCGACTCTCGCCATTGGCCTTCATGCAGCCATAGACGTACTCCGCGCGCGCCGACGTCGGATAATCATTGGCCTCCTCGGCCCGCGCCACGCACGCGGTCGCCGCCAGCACCGTCAATGCGGCGACAATCGGTCGTAGCTGTCCGGCCAGTTTCATGCGCATCCTCCCGCGGGTTGCGAGCAAAGCTATGCTATGCGTATTGTCCTGAAAAGCACTCTATCAGAGGAAACGGCTCACAAGGTGATGAGAGCACTTGGCGTGATAAGGGCACTTGGTCGAATATTGGCGCTCGCGACGACGCTGGCGCTATCGCTGGCCGCACCCGGCCGCGCCGCGGATTCGATCCGCCTTGCGGTGCAGAAAACCGGAACATTCTCCTGGGAGCTGGCCGCGATCCGCGCGAGCGGCCTCGACAAGGAGGCGGGCCTTTCGCTCGAGGTCACCGAGCTCGCGAGCACCGAGGCCGGCAAGATCGCGATGCGCGCAGGCAGCGCCGACATCATCCTGTCAGACTGGCTGTGGGTGTCGCGCGAGCGCGCGCTCGGTGCCAAGCTCACCTTCTATCCCTATTCCAGCGCGCTCGGCGCAGTGATGGTACCCGCATCCTCTCCGATCAAGACGCTCGCCGACCTGAAGGGGCGCAAGCTCGCGGTCGCCGGCGGGGCGATCGACAAGAGCTGGCTGCTGCTCCAGGCGAGCATGAAGCAGGACGGCATCGACCTGAAGTCGGAGGCGACCATCGCCTACGGCGCCCCGCCCCTGATCGCCGCCAAGGCGCTCGACGGCGAGATGGAGGCGAGCCTCAATTTCTGGAATTTCTGTGCCCAGCTCGAGGCCAAGGGATTTCGCCGCCTCGCCGGCATCGAGGACATTCTGCCGAAGCTCGGTGCCAAAGGCGCGGTCTCCGCCGTCGGCTATGTCTTCGACGAGAATTGGGCCGCGAGCCATCGCGACGCCGTGGCGCGATTCATCGCGATGACGCGCAAGGCCAAGCAGCTGCTGGTGACCTCGGATGCAGCCTGGGACAAGATCGCGCCGCTCACCGGCACGTCCGACGCAGCCATGCTCAAGACCTATCGCGACCGCTATCGCGACGGTATTCCGCGCCGGAGCATCGACGACGAGGAGAAAGACGCGCGCGTGCTTTACCGCGTGCTGGCCGAGATCGGCGGCCGCGACCTCGTCGGCCCGGCGGCCGAGCTCGATCCGGGCACGTTCTATCACGCGGTCCCCGGAGATTGAGGTGCTGCGTCTTCTGTCGTTCGCCCTGTTTCTCGCGATCTGGTGGATTGCCGCGCTGTTCGTCGGCGGCGCGAAGCTGCCCTCCCCGCCGGCCGTGCTCGAGGTGATGATCGCGGAAGCCTCATCTGGCGCGCTGTTCCTGCATCTCGGCGCCACGCTGGCGCGCGTGACCCTCGCCTTCGTGCTGGCGATGTCGCTCGGCAGCGCCATCGGCTACCTGATGGGACGGGTCAGGCTCGCGGATAAGCTCGGCGATCCCTGGTTGATCCTGCTACTCAATTTGCCCGCGCTGGTCGTGATCGTGCTGGCCTATATCTGGGCCGGCCTGACCGAGGCCGCCGCGATCGCGGCGATCGCCATCAACAAGCTGCCGACCGCGGTCGTCACCCTGCGCGAGGGCACCCGCGCGCTCGACCGCGCGCTCGACGAGATGGCGAGCGTGTTCGCGATGCCGCGCTGGCGCGCGTTCCGCCATGTCGTGCTGCCTCAGCTTGCGCCTTACATCGCAGCCTCGGCCCGTTCCGGACTGTCGCTGGTGTGGAAGATCGTGCTGGTCGCCGAGCTCTTGGGACGTCCGAACGGCGTCGGCTTCGAGATCGGCGTCGCTTTCCAGCTGTTCGACACGCCGCGGCTGCTCGCCTATTCGCTGACCTTTGCCGCGGTCGTGCTCGTCATCGAGACCTTGCTGGTGCAGCCGTTCGAAGCCCGCGCAAACAGGTGGCGCCCCCGTGCGGCTTGAGCTCGAGATCACAGGCAAGACGTTCAGGAGTGCCGCGGGCGGAACGCACGAGGTGCTGGCGCCGCTCAAATTCGCGCTTCAATCCGGCGAGGTCGGCGTGCTCATCGGTCCCTCCGGTTGCGGCAAGAGCACGATGCTGCGCATCATCCTGGGGCTCGATAGCGATTTCAGGGGCCACGTTGCGCGTCCACCGCAGGCGCGGATCGGCATGGTGTTTCAGGAGCCGCGGCTGCTGCCGTGGCGTTCGGTCGAGCAGAATGTGCGGCTGGCGGCGCCCGACGTGACCGAGGCGAAGCTGTCCGAACTGTTCAGGATTCTGGAGCTGGAAGCGCATCGCAGCCACTTTCCCGGCGAGTTGTCGCTCGGCCTTGCCCGGCGCGTCGCGCTCGCCCGCGCTTTCGCAGTCGAGCCCGATCTCCTCGTGCTCGACGAGCCCCTCGCCTCGCTCGACAACGCGCTCGCCGGCCGCTTGCGCGACGAGATCGCGACGCTGGTGGCCAGCCGTCCGGTGATGACGCTGCTTGTCACCCACAGTCTCGATGACGCGGTTCGGCTCGGCGACCGCCTGTTCTTCTTGTCGCCGCGCCCCGCGCGTATCGTGGCCGAGGTGCCTATCGGCATCCCGCGCGACAGACGCGGCGAAGCCGAGATTGCGGCGATCAAGGCCGGCCTCGCCCAACGAACTCATGGCGACCGCACTGAGCGAGATGTCTCATAGCCGGTCGCCTGGCGGACGTGCTAGACTGGTCCGGCGGCGGAGTCGATGATGACGCGGACGGTCGCCCTCTCAACGCTGGCAACGCTTGGTCTTGCACTCGTCACGATGACGGCGGGCGCGCAGGACATGATGCGCGACGTCGACCTCACCTCCCCCGCGATGGTCTCGTCCGAAATGACCAGGCCAGAGGTCGAGGCCGTGCTGGCCAAAGCGAGCACCGCGCAGCCTGCCGATTTCACCGGCAAACGCCTGTCGGGCCTCGATCTCTCGGGGCTGGACCTGTCCAACGCGGTCTTCCGCGCCGCGCGGCTCAACAAGACAATACTCCGAGACGCCAGGCTTGACCGTGCAATCCTCGATCAGGCGTGGCTGCTGGATGCGGATCTTACCGGCGCAAGCCTGAAGGGCGCCAATCTGTTCGCCTCGCAAATGGCCCGCGCGCGTCTCGACGGCGCGAACCTGTCGGGAGCGCGCATCGCTGCCGATCTCACCGGCGCAAGCCTGGTCGGCGCTTCGATCGCGGACGCGAATCTGGGCGCCGATATGCGCAACCAGTCGATGGGGCTGATGCGCGCGGTGCTGAGATCCGCCAATCTGGAACGGCTGAACGCGCGCAACGCCGATTTGTCGCGCGTCGACCTCGAATTCGCAGTCCTCAGGAGCGCCGATCTGAGCGGCGCATCACTGAAAAACGCCCAACTCGGCGGAGCCGATCTGACGGGCGCGATCGTCATCGACGCCGATTTCGACGGCGCCGATCTCGTCTCGGCGAAGCTGATTGCACTGAACGGCCTTGACCGCGCCAAAAATTTCGACAAGGCAAAGAACCGCGAGCGCCTGATCAGGGAATGATGGCCCGCCTTTGGGAGGACTGGCTGATGCGTTGGGTTCTAGCTTTGATCGCGTCGTTGACGCTTGCCGGCGAAGCCGCCGCGCAGGCCAAGGGCAAGGGCATTAGGCTCTGGAACCTGACGACGGAGACGATCTCCGGCTTCCAGCTCTCGCCCGCCGGCAAGACCGACTGGGGCCCGAACCAGTGCTTGAACGACAAGGACAAGGAGGTCGACCACGACGAGCGGCTGCGCATCACCGGCGTCGAGCCGGGCCGCTACGACGCCAAGGTCAGCTATCCCAGTGCGCGGCAGTGCGTCGTTCGCGACATCGAGATCAGGGCGGATGCGGTGTTCTCGATCGCCGACAAGGATCTGAAGGACTGCAGCAAGTAGCGAGACGCCTCACGCCTTGTCGTTCGGGTGCGGATATTCGCAGCGCCACCGCACCGCCTGCCATTTCGGATGGTCGCCGACCCATTGCGCGATATAGGGGGGCGCGGCCATCGCGCATTGCCGCGGCGACCCACCATAGTTGAACATCAAATGCTGTTCCTCGCAGGTCGCAGGCGAGAGCACCGCACACACAGTCACCACCAGGTCAATCGGGTTCATGCCGGGATCCTCTCGCAAGTGGCGGTCAAGATTAGCACGAAAGGTTACGTACCACGGAAGCGGAAGTTTCAGATCCGGGCGAGAAATGGGGCGGGAACTGGCTCTTCCCGGGCTCCCAGGCAAGGCAAAGCCCGGGCATGACGACGCTCTCTGCTAAAAATTGACGCCGAACACCATCCGGGCCTGGTGGCGCTCGAAATTGACGAGGTCGAGATTGCCGCCCGCTCCGGCCGGCCGGCCCCAGGCCTGCATGCTCCAGCTCAAGGTCAGCCGCGAGCGCTCGGAGAGCTGGAAATAGGCGGTCGGGCCGACGAACAGGGCCTGGCCTGAAAACTCGCCGAGGCCGATGCCTTCATATTGCCGGAAGTAGCGCAGCTCCCCGCCGAGCAGCATGTTGGGCCGCACGCGCACCAGGCCGGCGAACGCCGCACCGATCGTCGAACTCTTCTCGGACTGCCCCGCCACCTCGAAGCGCGCCCATTCCGGTTGATAGATCAGGTTGAGGGCGCCGATGGCAAAGTTCGGGATGAGCTCGCGGTCGATGGCGAGGGTGAATTCCGTGCCGTACATCCGCCCCTTCGCGCCGCTGGTCTCGTCGATGCGGTCGCCGTGGAGCTCGGCGGCGATGGTGAGGCCGAACGGCGCGCGCTCGCGGTCGAGCAGGCGATAACGCAGGTCGAGCGAGGCGCCCTGGAAGTTGATCTGACGGCGGTCGTCGATGTCGGGGACGCCGGTGATATCGTGCAAGCTGGCGGCGGCGCCGACCTCGATGCGGAAGTTCGGCAGCGGCACGATCTCGATCTCGACCTCTTTCTCAAGAGCGCGATAGGTGCCGCCGCCCTTGCCGAAGCGCCCCGTCGTCTGGCTCTGGAATTCGCGCTCGCCGGGATTGCCGACATCGGTGCCGATCATGAAGCCGAAGATGTGCTCGGTATCGAAGCCCTCCTCGGCGTGCCCATGCGTCGGTATCAGCGCGACCGCGCAGGCAATCACCATCAGAAATCTGCGAGCTCCGCCGCGCATCCCCGTACCCCGAAGGCGCGCGCCGCTTTGATGCGGCAGCAGCGCTGACCGGCCATCAGCGTAACACACTGCAGCAAGAGCGTGGTCTAGATTTTGAAAGAAGATGATTGCAGCCTGCGCAGGCGTATCATCGCAGGCGTATCATCGCAGGCGTATCATCGCGTCGGTGGCAAGAAGCACAATGATGCCGGCTCGGGATCCGACACTGCCACGGCTTCGACGGCGTTCACCGTCAAAGCCGCGGCAGGTCGTCAGTCTTACTTGCGCGCAGCGCAGGCGTACATGTTGATTTCCATGCCGACCGGCACTTCCACGATCTTCGGAGCTTTCCAAGCCATTCGGGGTCTCCCCAAGGTATTGAGCGCGACATCGCGCGGCGCAAAACCTAGGGCTGCGTCAGTTGCAGTTCAAGCCTCGATTCGCCTGCCGAGCGCGTCCGTGTCGATTCTTCGCGGCTGCGTTTCTCTCTCGGACAAAGCCAGTTCCCTCTTGGTCAAGCACGACCTGCGAGACACCGTCTTGTGCGACGCACCGCACGTCGAATCGACACGAATGGCACGTCGCCGTCAGCAGCCCTTGTCGGCCATTGCGGCGTCCGGCTTGGCACCTTCGGCCCGCTGAGCCGCCGTCGGCTGGCTCTGCATCTGCCGCTGCGCATCTTCGGATGAAGCCGGCGTTTCGCCACTTGCACGGTTCATCGTGCTGGTCGGCGGATGCTGGCTGGTGTCGCCCGCTGAACTGGACGAGGGCGACTGCGCTGCGCCCACCGTCACGGGACCAGAACCGGCATCCTTGTCAGTGCTGGCGCTGCCCGTGTTGCACGGGCCGGCGACCGCGACGCCGGCGCTCAACGCCAGGATCGCGCAGGCAGCAAGAACGGAACGTTTCGTGTTCATCTGCATCTCCTCTTCTCCCGCGGCGCTGCCCCGGCGCCGAGCAGGACGTCGCGAAGAGAACAGGCCGAGCAGCCTGATGTTCCGAGTTTCGGAGCGGAAATGCTCCCAAACGCCACCGCGTCACGACTGTTCCGATTGCACCGCTCACCGCAACAATCGCAGCAGCGCGCGGCCGGCGCGCGAGTTCAGCTCCTTCGCATCCAGCGTTCCGTCCTTGTCGGGATTGGCCGCGTTGAAGCGCTGCTCGACCACGGACAGATATTCGTCGAGCGTCAGGGTCCCGTCACGATCGGGATCGGCCGCGGCGAGCTCTTTCGCCGTCAACCGTCCGCGCAATTCGCGCGCATCGAGCGTGCCGTCATGATCGGGATCGAGCTTTGCGAACGTTGCGGCGGCCGCCTTCTTCACCTCGGCGAGATCGAGCGTGCCGTCATTGTCGGTGTCGAACAACTTGACCGCGTTGCCGGAGGCCGACCACGCCGGACCGGACAACAATGCAATGGTGAGCGCAAGTGCAACTGAGCGACGCGAAATCATCAAGACCTCCAGATGAAGAGCCCCGATTCGGGCGGGGACACGACGACATAAATCCACAAGCAGTCCCAGGTTCAAGTCCGTAACTGCAACTTGCGCGCGCGACAACCCCGGGGAACCTGGCTTCCGCCCCGACAACCTACGCCGAAGCTGCTTCGCGTTGCGGAATTTTTTCAGCGTCTCCACGCAAGTGGAAGTCTACGGCCGTCAGGTTTCCGTAAGGTGACCGGCGCCTGTTCAACGATATCGACACGACACTTACGACTTTCGTATTGACGCGTTTTGGTTTCCGACGGAGTGTTGCTCCCGCAGCGTCAAAAGGCGCGCATATTGGGAGGAACGGATGAAACGCTTTGCGATGGCTGCGAGCCTCGTCATGCTTGCATCGACTTGTGCAAGCGCACAGACCACCGAGCAACTGGTCAAGGGCGCGACTGATACATCGAACGTTCTCAATTACGGGATGGGCTACAATCTGCAGCGCTTCTCGACGCTGAACCAGATCAACAAGGACAGCGTCAAGAACCTCGTCCCGGTCTGGAATTACTCTTTCAACGACGATCGCAGCGAGGAATCGCAACCGCTGGTGTACCAGGGCGTGATCTACGTGACCTCGCACAACGCGACCATGGCGGTCGACGCCAAGACCGGCAAGCAGATCTGGAAGACCAAGGTCGAATATCCCGCCGAGACGCCGCGCATCGTCTGCTGCGGCATCATCAACCGCGGTGCGGCGCTCTATGACGGCAAGGTGTTTCGCACCACGCTCGACGCCAACGTGATCGCGCTCGACGCCAAGAACGGCAAGGAGCTGTGGCGGCAGAAGGCGGCCGACATCAAGGAAGGCTATTCGATGACGGTGGCGCCGCTGGTTGCCGACGGCGTCGTCATCACCGGCATCTCCGGCGCCGAGTTCGGCACCAGGGGATTCATCGACGGCTGGGATCCCGCGACGGGCAAGCATCTCTGGCGCACCCATTCGATCCCCTCGCCGGAAGAGCCCGGCGGCGATACCTGGAAGGGCGATACCTGGAAGCTCGGCGGCGGCTCGACCTGGATCACGGGGTCTTATGACCCCGAGCTGAACACGATCTATTGGGGCATCGGCAATCCCGGCCCGTTCAACTCGGCGGTGCGTCCCGGCGACAATCTCTACACCTGCTCCGTGCTGGCGATGGATCCCAAGACCGGCAAGATCAAGTGGCACTACCAGTTCTCGCCGAACAACCCGTTCGACTATGACAGCGTGGCCGAGATGGTCCTCGCCGACATGAATGTCGAGGGCAAGCCGACCAAGGTGCTGATGGACGCCAACCGCAACGGCTTCTTCTACGTGCTCGACCGCACCAACGGCAAGCTGCTCGCGGCCAATCCTTACGTGAAGGTCAACTGGGCGACCGGCATCGACATGAAGACGGGACGTCCGATCGAGACCGACGTGTCTAAGGACGCGCGCGAGGGCAAGAAGGTCACGGTCTATCCGTCGATCCTCGGCGGCAAGAACTGGGAGCCGATGTCCTTCAACCCGCAGACCGGCCTTGCCTATGCCAACACGCTCGCCTTCGGTGGCAGGTACAAGACGGAGCCCGTCACCTTCAAGCAGGGTGAATGGTATCTCGGGATGGACCTGACCGACCTCTGGGAGTACGGCGACGGGCCGCGCGGTCATCTCAAGGCGATCGATCCCATGACCGGCAAGTCGAAATGGGAAGCGCCGAGCGACATTCCACGCTTCTCGGGCGTGCTGTCGACCGCGGGCGGCGTCGTGTTCTCGGGTGCCCTAACCGGCGAGTTCGAGGCCTTCGATGCCGACACCGGCAAGAAGCTCTGGCAGTTCCAGACCGGGTCCGGCATCGAGGGCCAGCCGGTGACCTGGCAGCAGGATGGCGTGCAGTATGTCGCGGTGACCAGCGGCTATGGCGGCGTCTACTCGCTGTTCTCCGGCGACGAGCGGCTTGCCAACGTGCCGCCCGGCGGCTCGCTGTGGGTCTTTGCGGTCAAGCAGTAATAATCCACGGCATGATGCTGAGAAAGCCATCTCACAGGACGGCGGCGGTCCTCGCCGCCGTCGCGGGGCTGACGGTCGCGCTTGCGGCGACCGTTCGCGCCGCGGACGACGCAACCGGCAATCCCATGCAGGCACAGATCGACCACGGCAAGTCGACCTATGCTTCGAAATGCTCGCACTGCCATGGCCCCAATCTGATGAACTCCGGCACGATCACGCCGGACCTGCGTGCCATCCCCGACGACAAGACCCGCTTCTTCACCACGGTGAAGAACGGCAAGAACAACAAGATGCCGCCGTGGGGCGATATCCTCAACGACGAGGAGATCGGCTCCCTCTGGGCCTTCATCTCCAGCCGGAGGAAGCCATGAGGGGCCGGCGTGCTGCATGGAGCATTGCGGCCGTTCTTTCGACGATGGCGTCGGTCGCTGTTGCGGCCGACGATCCCCTGAAGATCTGTCTCGACGAGGACCGGCCGCCGTTCTCGATGCACCACCGCGGCAAGCCGGATGCCGGCTTCGACGTGCTGCTTGCGCAGGCAATGGCTGAGCGGCTCGGACGGAAGCTGACGATCCAGTGGTTCGAGAGCAAGCTGGACGAGGATTCGAGCCCCCAGCTCGAGGCCAACGCGTTGCTCTCGGATCGCCGCTGCTCGCTCGTCGGCGGCTACGCGCTGACGCAGGATTCGCTCGTCGCCCCCGGGATGAAGACGGCGCGGTTGCCTGACTTCGCCGGGGCCACGCGCGACGATCGGCGGCGCCGCGTCGCACTCGGCGTGCTCGCGCCGAGCCAGCCTTACGTCTATTCGCCGATGACGGTTGTGCTCGGGCCGAAGGCAAGCGGGCGCAAGATCGGCGACATCGGCGATCTCGCAGGCCTTCGTCTCGTCATCGAAAGCGGCTCGCTCGGCGACGCCATCCTGATGACCTTCGACAAGGGACGGCTGATCGACAACATCACCCATCTCGTCCCCGGCCGCGACGATCTGCTGGGCGCACTCCAGCGCGGCGACCATGACGCGACGCTGATCGACCTCGGCCGCTTCGACGCCCATCGCGCCGCGCATCCGGACACGGCGATCACGGCGTCCGGATACTATTATCCGATCGGCGCCAATCGCGGCTATGTCGGACTGGCCAGCGATGGCGCGCTGATCGACGCCGTCAACAAGGCGCTGACGGAGCTCGCGGCCGAAGGCAAGATCGCAGAATTCGGCAAGCAGGCTGGGCTCACCTACCTGCCACCGCGCGAGCCTGCGATCCTGGGCGATGTCTGGATGAAGATCATTCAGCGGTGATTGGAAAGGCTTTGGTGTCCCGGACGCGCTGCAACGCCCCTCAGCGTTGCGGCGCAGAGCCGGGACCCATGCGGCATAGCTTGCGGTCGAGGCATGGGACCCGGCTCAGCAGCGCACCGCTGAAGGAGCACTGCGCTGCGTCCGGGGCACAACGCCGCGCCCACCATGCCCCACTCTGTCCGACGGAATGCGCCAATCTGTCTCGCTCGCCGGCCATGGCGGCGCCAGCCTGATGCAGTAGGTTCGGCCAAAATCAGGAGGGAATCATGACCGCCAAATTCGATCGCCGCCACTTCGTCGCCGCCGGTACCACCGCACTTGCGATGCCCTTCGTCATGCGCGGCGCCTCGGCGCAAGCCGCGTGGCCGTCGCGGCAGATTCGCATGATTTGCAGCTATCCCGCCGGCGGGCAGACCGACCTGCTCGCGCGCGCCTACGGTGAGTTCATCTCAAAGCAGGTCGGCAAGACCGTCGTCGTCGAGAACAAGCCCGGCGCCTCCGGCGCGATCGGCACGGCCGAGGTCGCTCGCGCCGAGCCCGACGGCCACACCATGCTGTGCTCGATCTCGACCACCTACATCATGAACCGGGTGGTGATGAAGAATCCCGGCTACGACATGGACAAGGATTTGGCGCTCGTCAGCGTCATTCCGGGCGCCGGCCTGTTGCTGGTCGCGAACCCCAAGACCGGCGTCAAGACGCTGGAGGATTTCGTCGCGTTCGCACGCAAGAGCGGCAAGGTGAATTTCGGCACCTATAGCGCGGGCTCGGCCCCGCACATGACGATCAACGAGCTCAACAAGCAGTATGGCCTGTCCATCGAGCCGGTCCATTACCGCGGCGAGGCCCCGATGTGGACGGGGATGCTCGAAGGCACGCTGGATGCCGCGATGGGCAGCTACACGGCGGCGCAGTCGGTCCTGCAAAGCGACCGCGGCACCGTGTTCGCGGTGCATTCGAAGAAGGTCGACGCGATCCCTGCTATCAAGACCCTTCCGGAGCAGGGCGCGACCTCGAAATTCTTCACCGTGAGCGGCTTCTCCGGTTGGGCCGTGCCGAAGGCGACGCCGCAAGCGGTCGTCGACCGCCTGGCGGAGCTCTGCGTTGCCGCCAACAACGATCCGAAAGTGAAGGAAGTTCTCACGACCTTCGTGCTCGAACCCGCAATCGGCTTCAAGGAGAGCAACGCCCTGTATCAGCGCGAACTGCCGATCTGGATCGAGAGCGCGAAGTCTCTCGGCCTCGAGCCGGCTTGAGGCCTGGCACGGCGTGCACGGCCCGTAGACCAAAGCCTAGTGTCGGAACGGCATTTTCCCGCTATGATTGTGCGTCGCTGTCGAAGGATAGCAACCGCACGAGCTAGAAAGGCCGATCGCATGACGCCGGATTCGCTCGCCGTGGCCGCCATGATCATCCTGCTCTTTCCGATGGGTTATTTCACGCTGGCTTCGCCCGCCTTTCTGCTGGTGAAGCTCGATGTCCGGCCCGTCGCACTGTTGCTGCGCGGAATGTTCAATGCCCATTTCCTGGTGATGGGCGCAGCCGGGATTATCGGGACCGTGGCCTTCCTGCTCGCTGGCCAGCTCGTCTTCGCGACGGTCGTCGGCCTGCTTGCAGCTCGGGCGATCGGCGGCCGCCGCCGGTTCATGGCGCGGATGGACAATCAGCTCAGCGCCGGCGATGCCGGCGACACCGAGGCCCCCCGTCGGCTGCGACGGCTGCATTGGAGCGGGATGCTGTGCAACGCGGTCCTGCTTGCCGCGCTGCTGGCCAGCATTCCCTACATTTCGACGGCTGCTTGATCGGCAATTGCTGCGTGAGCGGCACTGCAACCGCCGGAGCTGCCTCGGCGCCCGCCTAAAGCATGATCCGGAAAAGTCGCATCGCGCTTTAATGCTCGCCCGAACTCGCGGTGGCCTGCTGCGCCTTGTGGATCGAGGACGGCACCACGCCGAAATATTTCCGGAACACCCGGCTGAAATGCGATGAGCTGGAGAAGCCCCAGGAGAACGCGACGTCGGTGATGGTCTTGCCGGCGTGGGCCTCGAGCTCCTGGCGGCAGTTCTGCAGGCGCGCCTGCCAGATGTAGTCGCTCACCGTGGTGCCGCGCTCCGAGAACAGCATATGCAGATAGCGCTTCGAGCAGCCGAGCTCGGTCGAGATCTGGTCGATGCACAGATCCGGGTCGCGCAGGTGCTCGCGGATGAAGAACTGCGCGCGCACATACATCGCTTCCGGCCCGACACGGTCGAACATCGTGTCGGCTTCGCGCAGCGGCAGCAGCAACAGGTCGATCAGCGAATCGGCGACGCCGACCGCGCTGTTTGCCGACAGCTTTGCCGCCTCGTCGAAGGTCGCATGAACGAAATCGTGGGCGATCCGCCCCGTCCCTGTCTTCGACGACAGCTTGCAGGCGGGCATCCGCTGCGACGGGAATCCGCGGTCGCGCAGCAGCGCCTTCGGCACGATCACGACGTCGTGACGGGTGAAGGCCGGGCTGATGATCGAATGCGGGCAGGAGACGTCATAGGCGATGATGTCGCCCGGGTTGATCTCGATGTGGCGGCCTTCTTGCTCGAAATAGGACACGCCGTAAGTCTGGAAGTGAATCTTGATGTACGGATGCTCGTTGGCCTTGGCGCGCGCCAGCGTGTGGGCAATGCGATGCTGACTCACTTCGATCTGGCAGAGCTTCAGGCGCGAGACGCTGGTGTAGTCGATGCGGCCCTCGAGCGAGGACGCCTCCAGCGGATCGACGTCGAAATGCCCACACAGGCTCGTCAGCCCGTCGATCCAGCTCTGGATCTGGCGCTTCGGCGTCATGCCGGTCGTCGAGAGCGTGTGAATGGTGTCGGACATTAATCCAGCCACTGGTTTGATCCGGAGAGACGCGAATCGCGACCAGCGCTGCCGGAGCCCTCAGCCGTGATTGCGTGACGTTTACCTCGAATTTGAGCGGTCTTTTGGCACGAGCGCCATCGTTCCATTGCCACCCTTGAAACTTAATCCTCCGCCTTAGTTGCAGCGCCGTCAAGGGGAACCTGAGCGTTGAAGGCACTGCAAAAGCGATGCGGAAGCCGCTGAATTCGCTACTGCAAAATCAAAATCTTCGCGTCCGTGCGCTATGAAGCAAACCGGCTTCTCTCTTGGGCAAGTTTCCCGATGACGAAGTCGTTAGGGATTGCGGCAGGAACAACAAGAACGGGCCGCTCCTGCACGTGGACCCGTGGCTCTCATCAGGAGGAGGAAACAGCACAGCATCGTTTCTGGTCCCAATCGTGACCGCCCTGCACGAGCAGACGCCGGACGAGAAGCCCGGTGAATCAGTATTGCTTCGGAAACAATAAACGAGACCAACGGAGGAATAACTATGCGCAAGGTGCTACTGGCGACCTTTCTTGGCTCCGCGGCGGCGCTCGCCGTCGGGGGCGCCTCAGCCAATGACGAGCTGGTCAAGATGTCGCAGAACCCGAAAGACTGGGTGATGCCGACCGGCGACTACGCCAATTCCCGCTATTCCAAGCTCAACCAGATCAACGCACAGAACGTAGGCAAGCTCCAGGTGGCCTGGACCTTCTCGACCGGCGTGCTGCGTGGCCATGAAGGCGGCCCGCTGATCATCGGCAACATGATGTACGTCCACACGCCGTTCCCGAACAAGGTCTATGCGATTGACCTTTCCAACGAGAACAAGATCGTCTGGAAGTACGAGCCGAAGCAGGATCCGAACGTCATTCCGGTGATGTGCTGCGATACGGTCAATCGCGGCCTGGCCTTCGGCGACGGCAAGATCTTCCTGCATCAGGCCGACACCACCCTCGTCGCGCTCGATGTCAAGACCGGTCAAGTTGCATGGACCGTCAAGAATGGCGATCCGAGCAAGGGCGAGACCGGCACGTCGGCCCCCATGGTCGTCAAGGACAAGGTGCTGATCGGCATCTCCGGCGGCGAGTTCGGCGTCCAGGCCCATATGTCGGCTTACGATATCAAGACCGGCAAGCTGGCATGGCGCGGATATTCGGAAGGACCGGACAACCAGCTCCTGGTCGACGACAAGACCACCGCGCTCGGCAAGCCGATCGGCAAGGATTCCAGCCTGAAGACCTGGCAGGGCGATCAGTGGAAGATCGGCGGCGGTGCCACCTGGGGCTGGATCTCCTACGATCCCGAGCTGAACCTCGTCTACTACGGATCGGGCAACCCCTCGACCTGGAATCCGAAGCAGCGTCCCGGCGACAACAAATGGTCGATGACGATCTGGGCGCGTAACCCGGATACCGGCGTCGCCAAGTGGGTCTATCAGATGACGCCCCACGACGAATGGGACTATGACGGCGTCAACGAGATGATCCTCTCGGACCAGTCGATCAACGGCCAGCCGCGCAAGCTGCTGACGCACTTCGACCGTAACGGCCTCGCCTACACCATGGACCGCACCAACGGCGAACTGCTGGTCGCCGAAAAGTACGATCCGAAGGTGAACTGGACCTCCGGCGTCGACATGGACAAGAACTCGCCGACCTACGGCCGTCCGAAGGTGCTCGACGCAGCTTCGACCGACAAGGCGGGCGAGGACGTCAACGTGAAGGGCATCTGCCCGGCCGCGCTCGGCACCAAGGACGAGCAGCCGGCAGCCTACTCGCCGGACACGCAGTTGTTCTACGTTCCGACCAACCACGTCTGCATGGACTACGAGCCGTTCAAGGTGAGCTACACCGCGGGCCAGCCCTATGTGGGTGCGACGCTCTCGATGTATCCGCCGGCGGGTGAAACCCACATGGGCAACTTCATCGCCTGGGACGGCAAGACCGGCAAGATCGTCTGGTCGAACAAGGAGCAGTTCTCGGTCTGGTCGGGTGCGCTCGCAACCGCCGGTGGCGTGGTGTTCTACGGCACGCTCGAAGGCTACCTGAAGGCGGTCGACGCCAAGTCCGGCAAGGAGCTCTACAAGTTCAAGACTCCCTCCGGCATCATCGGCAACGTCACCACCTATGAGAACGGCGGCAAGCAGTATGTCGCAGTGCTCTCCGGCGTCGGCGGCTGGGCCGGCATCGGTCTGGCGGCAGGCCTGACCGATCCGACCGCAGGTCTCGGCGCGGTCGGTGGCTACGCGGCTCTCAGCAACTACACGGCACTCGGCGGTACGCTGACCGTGTTCGCGCTGCCGAACTAGGCCCATCAGCATCGCTCCGGCGCGTGGAATCAACCCCACGCGCCGGCTCGTCTCCCCCGGGCTCCTTCGAGGATGAATCTCTTGCGTAAAATCTGCTCTGTCATTGCTGCGATGATCTTGGTTGCGTCCGGAGGAATTGCGGTCGCGGACGGTCCGGGCGATCCGACCGCCGTGAAGAAGGAAGACGACGGAAAGTGGCTCGATAAGGACGGCACTCCGACCTACAAGATTTCCGACGGCACCGTGGACTGGTTCACCTATTCCGGATACCGCCGCTATCACTCCGACTGCCACGTCTGCCATGGGCCTGACGGCATGGGCTCCACCTACGCGCCGGCGCTCAAGGATTCCGTGAAGACCATGAGCTATGGCGACTTCCTCGGCGTCGTCGCCTCCGGTCGCAAGAACATCTCGACCGCGCAGGAGAACGTCATGCCCGCCTTCGGCGATAATCCGAACGTCGCCTGCTACATGGACGATCTGTACGTCTATCTGCGCGCCCGCTCCACCGAAGCATGGGGCCGGCAGCGTCCCTCCAAGAAGGAGGAGAAACCGGAGGCCTACACCAAGGCGGAAGAGGCCTGCATGGGCCATAAATGAACGTTGCCGAGGCTGCCGAGACCACCTCTTGGCATCTTGCGAGAATTTGAGGAGCTACCAATGAAGACACGTGCCGCCGTCGCTTTCGAAGCCAAGAAGCCGCTCGAGATCGTCGAGCTCGATCTGGAAGGACCGAAGGCCGGCGAAGTCCTGGTCGAGATCAAGGCAACGGGCATCTGCCATACCGACGCCTATACGCTCGACGGCTTCGACAGCGAGGGAATTTTCCCGTCGGTCCTGGGGCATGAGGGCGCAGGCATCATCCGCGAGATCGGTCCTGGCGTGACCTCGGTGAAGCCGGGTGACCACGTCATCCCGCTCTACACGCCGGAATGCCGGCAGTGCAAAAGCTGCCTCAGCCAGAAGACCAATCTCTGCACCGCGATCCGCGCGACGCAAGGCAAGGGCGTGATGCCCGACGGCACCAGCCGCTTTTCCTACAAGGGCAAGCCGGTCTACCACTACATGGGCTGCTCGACCTTCTCGAACTTCACCGTGCTGCCGGAGATCGCGGTCGCCAAGATCCGCGAGGACGCCCCCTTCGACAAGAGCTGCTACATCGGCTGCGGCGTCACCACCGGCGTCGGCGCCGTCGTCAACACCGCGAAGGTCACGCCGGGCTCCAACGTAGTCGTGTTCGGCCTCGGCGGCATCGGCCTCAATGTGATCCAGGGCGCCAAGATGGCCGGCGCCGACAAGATCATCGGCGTCGACATCAACGACTCCAAGGAGGATTGGGGCCGCAGGTTCGGCATGACCGAGTTCGTCAACCCCAAGAAGATCACCGGCGACATCGTCCAGCACCTCGTCGGCCTCACCGATGGCGGCGCCGACTACACTTTCGATTGCACCGGCAACACCACGGTGATGCGCCAGGCACTGGAAGCCTGCCATCGCGGCTGGGGCACCTCGATCATCATCGGCGTTGCCGAATCCGGCAAGGAGATCGCCACCCGCCCGTTCCAGCTCGTCACCGGGCGCAACTGGCGCGGCACGGCCTTCGGCGGCGCCCGCGGCCGCACCGACGTGCCGAAGATCGTCGACTGGTACATGAACGGAAAGATCCAGATCGATCCGATGATCACCCACGTGCTCAAGCTCGAAGAGATCAACAAGGGCTTCGACCTCATGCACGAGGGCAAATCCATCCGTTCAGTCGTCGTCTACTAGCTCGAAAGCGTCACCCCAAGGAGGATCGACCCATGACTGTTGCACTCCATCCATCGATCGACAACGGCCTCAAACAGGGCAGCGGCAGCTTTGCCGGCGGCACGCTGGCCTGCAAATGCAAGGACCATCAGGTCAAGGTCGGCATCAAGGGCGACGTCGCCCACAATCACGCCTGCGGCTGCACCAAATGCTGGAAGCCGCAGGGCGCGACGTTCTCCGTCGTCGCCGTGGTGCCGCGCCAGAACGTCACCGTGCTCGAGAACGGTGACAAGCTCCAGATCGTCGATCCCTCCGCAGTGATCCAGCGCTACGCCTGCAAGGCGTGCGGCACCCACATGTACGGCCGCATCGAGAACAAGGGCCACCCGTTCTACGGTCTCGACTTCATTCATCCCGAGCTGTTCCAGGAGCAGGGCTCGCAGGCGCCGCAATTCGCCGCCTTCGTCTCCTCGGTGATCGAAGCGGGCGTGAAGCCGGAGCAGATGGCGGGCATCCGTTCGCGGCTGAAGGAAATCGGGCTCGAGCCCTATGATTGCCTGTCACCAGCGCTGATGGACGCGATCGCGACCCACGTCGCCAAAGCCAAAGCGGCCTGAACAAGGCCGCCTGAGCAAGGCGGTCGGACGTTCACGATGCCCTATCCGCTCGCTGGCCTCGATCAGTGCCAGCGAGCCGGACGGGCCCGGCTCCGGGACAGTCGCGGCGATGCCGCCGCCCCTGCAAGCTACGCGTATGCGAGCGTGATTGGCTCCCTCAGTCCTGGTCTCTGAATGACTGCGCAGCGCCGCCAACTTCCGTCTTGAAGTTCCCGGCCCCTGCGTTTCTCCCTCCCTCGACTGAGGCACCTTGCTTCGTCCGCGCAGTCTTTCTGGCGGACGAAGCTTTTTTCATCGCAACGCCTGTTTGCGAACGCCCGGTCCACGCGGCGCGATGACGCGCCCTGCTTTTGACAAACCGTCGATGCAATCTTTTCCAGGTGAGAACACCCGGCTGTGAACGCCGGGCCGGCGCGACCTCTGCTACGATCGCGTCGTCACGATGCCGCACAACGTTCAATCAATTAAGAACAAAAACGGGAGGTATCGAGCACATCCAGACATCGCCATCGGCGTTCCTGCCTCCCTCCGGGATTTGCCCGCGCGGGACGACGGCGGGCTGTGGCGCGACTAGGCACGAACCGGCGCCGACCGGCGTCGACGAGTTTTGAATTTGGCATGCTTATGAAGAGCGAGGGACGATCATGATCAAGGTGAAGATCAACGGCCAGGAACAGAGCTGGGACGGCGACCCGGATCTCCCGCTACTCTGGTTCCTGCGTGACGAAGCCGGGCTGACCGGCAGCAAGTACGGCTGCGGCCAGGCCCTGTGCGGCGCCTGCACCGTCATCGTCGACAAGCAGGCCGTGCGCGCCTGTATCACGTCGGTCAACGACGTCGCCGGACGCGAGGTCACCACAATCGAGGGCCTGCACCCGACCGGTGATCACCCGGTGCAGAAGGCGTGGCGCCAGGTCAACGTGCCCCAATGCGGCTTCTGCCAGGCCGGTCAGATCATGCAGGCCGCGGCGCTTCTGATGGACAATCCAAAGCCGTCGCACGACCAGATCCGCGCGTCGATGTCGGGCAACATCTGCCGCTGCGGCTGCTACCAGCGCATCGAGAACGCGGTCCATCTCGCATCGACGGGGGTGTGACATGAATTTCATCGACAATCCCGGCAAGCTCCGTGGCTTCGAAAAGAACATCAAGATCGAGAAGGTCTCGCGCCGCAGCATCCTGAAAGGGCTCGGCATCACCGGCGGCTTCGTGCTCGCCGCACCCGTGATGTCGCGCCAGGCATTGGCCTACGAGACCGGCGCCGGAAAGATGCCACACGGCGTCGTGGTGGATCCGCGCGTGTTCGTTTCGGTCGCGCCCGACGGCATCGTGACCATCGTGGGTCACCGTTCGGAAATGGGCACCGGCGTCCGCACCTCCCTGCCGCTGATCGTGGCCGAGGAGATGGAGGCCGACTGGTCCAGGGTCAAGGTGCAGCAGGCCCATGGCGACGAGGTCAAGTTCGGCAACCAGGACACCGACGGCTCGCGCAGCACGCGGCATTACCTGATCCCGATGCGCCAGATCGGCGCCTCCGCCCGCACCATGCTGGAGCAGGCCGCGGCGAAGCGCTGGGGCGTGCCGGCGACCGAGGTCAAGGCCGTCAATCACGAGGTCGTCCACAGCGCCAGCGGCCGCAAGCTCGGTTTCGGCGAACTCGCCGCCGACGCCGCCAAGGAATCGGTGCCTGCCATCGAAGGCCTCAAGCTGAAAGATCCCCGGGATTTCCGGTATCTCGGCAAGGGCCAGGTCGGCATCGTCGATCTCCACGACATCACCACCGGCAAGGCGATTTACGGCGCCGATGTGCGGCTGCCGGGCATGAAATATGCCGTGATCGCCCGCCCGCCGGTAACCGGCGGCAAGCTGGTCTCGTTCGACCCCGATGCGGCGCTGAAGGTCGCCGGCGTCGAGAAGGTGCTGAAGGTTCAAGGCTGGCCGTGGCCGTCCAAATTCCAGCCGCTCGGCGGCGTCGCGGTGATCGCCCGCAACACCGGCGCGGCGATCAAGGGCCGCGACGCGCTGAAGCTGGTCTGGGACGACGGCGCCAATGGCAAATACGACTCCGTCGCCTACCGCAAGGAGCTCGAGGAGGCCTCGCGCAAGCCCGGCCTCGTCCTGCGCAAGGAGGGCGATGCGGACGCTGCCCTGAAGGGCGCCGACAAGGTGATCGTCGGCGAGTACTACGTCCCGCATCTTGCTCATGTCAGCATGGAGACGCCGGTGGCGGTCGCCGACGTCAAGGGCGACAAGGCCGAGATCTGGGCGCCGGTGCAGAGCCCCGGCGGCACCCGCGAGGACGTCGCCAAGACGCTCGGCATTCCCGAGGCCAACGTCACGGTCAACGTCACGCTGCTCGGCGGCGGATTCGGGCGCAAGTCGAAATGCGACTTTGCGCTCGAGGCCGCGCTGCTCTCGAAAGAGCTCGGCGCACCGGTGAAGGTGCAGTGGACGCGCGAGGACGACATCCATAACGGCTTCCTGCATACCGTCTCGGTCGAGCGGATCGAGGCCGGCCTCGACAAGAGCGGCAAGGTTGTTGCCTGGCGCCATCGCAGCGTGGCCCCCAGCATCGCCTCGACGTTCGCTGCCGGGACCGTGCACCAGGCCCCGTTCGAGATCGGCATGGGCCTCGTCGACATGCCGTTCGAGATCGCCAACATCTCGTGCGAGAACCCGGAAGCCGCGGCGTTCACCCGCATCGGCTGGTTCCGCTCGGTCTCGAACATCCCGCGCGCCTTCGCGGTGCAATCAATGGTCGGCGAGATCGCGCAAGCCACCGGCCGCGACCAGAAGGAGACGCTGCTCGCGCTGATCGGAAGCCCGCGCATCGTCAAACCGGAGGTGAAAGACCTCTGGAACTACGGCGAGCCCCAGGAGAGCTACCCGATCGACACCGCGCGCCTGCGCAAGGTGGTCGAACTGGTCGCCGAGAAGGGTGAGTGGGGACGCAAGGTACCGAAGGGCCATGGCCTTGGCATCGCAGTGCACCGCAGCTTCGTCAGCTACATCGCGACCATCGTCGAGGTCGCCGTCGACGACAAGGGCAAGCTGACGGTGCCACGGGTCGACACGGCGATCGATTGCGGCACCTATGTCAACCCCGAGCGCATCGCCTCGCAGATCGAAGGCGCGGCGATCATGGGGCTGAGCCTCGCCAAATACGGCGAGATCACCTTCAAGGATGGCAAGGTGCAGCAGAAGAACTTTGACGACTTCCAGGTCGTCAGGATGGATGAATCTCCGGTGGTGACCAACGTCTACATCGTGCCGCCCGGACCCGACACGCCGCCGAGCGGCGTCGGCGAGCCCGGTGTTCCGCCATTCGCACCGGCGCTGATCAATGCGATCTTCGCGGCGACCGGAAAACGCATCCGCTCGCTTCCGATCGGCAAGCAACTGGAGGCGTGAGACGGAACAGAGGCGCGAGACGGAACACAAGCGGTCTCGCGCCGTTTCCATCGATCTGACAGGAGCAGATCGATGACAAATATCTCAAAGGCGCTCGCAGTCTCGTTGCTGTCGGGCGCCTTTCTTGTGACCGCCTCCGGCGCATTCGCCCAGAGCAACACGACGCCACCGACTACCGCGACGCGCCCCAACACGCCGGACCAGAACTCGCTGCCCAACGCCAACGCCCCGCCTCCCTCGACCACCCAGACCACCGGACAACACAACCCGGATCCCAAGGTTCGCGAGATGAACCAGAAGGAAAAGGACAAGGTGGAGCGTTTGGGGAAGTAGTGCTGCTTTGAGGTGTTGCATACTGACGTGCCGCACCGTCATGGCCGGGCTTGTCCCGGCCATC
>NZ_AJQF01000277.1:0-2080 GCF_000261705.1 Bradyrhizobium genomosp. III
AGAGAACGTGGATGCCCGGGACAAGCCCGGGCGTGACGATCGTGTGCGACAAGGGCGCGTCATCATACACGCAAAAATGCGGCGGACGTCGCCGTCCGCCGCATTCGCCACCCCCCTGCTGCTCCGCTTCTTTCGATCCGCCGCGGAGCTACTTCTTCAGCGCGAACACCCAGATGACGCCGCCTTGCGGCACGTTGGCTTCGATGCCGATGTTGTTGGTCACCAGCGCGTCCTGGATGCGTTGCGCGTCGACGCCCCATCCCGACTGGATCGCGATGTATTGGGTGCCGTCGATCTCATAGGACACCGGCATGCCCATGATGCCGGAGTTGGTCTTCTGCTCCCACAGGAGCTCGCCGGTCTTGGCGTTGAAGGCTCGGAAGTTGCGGTCATTGGTGCCGCCGACGAAGATGAGATCGCCCGCGGTCGCCGTCACCGAGCCGAACAGCTGCGACTTCGGGAAGTTGTGTTGCCACACCTTCTTGCCCGTGGTGGGATCCCAGGCCTGCAGCTCGCCGAAATGATCCGCGCCCGGCTTCGTCTTCAGGCCGATGTCTTCCGGCTTGGTGCCGAGCCAGAGCTCGCCCGGCTTGAGCGCGACTTTCTCGCCGGTGAACCCGCCGCAGAAGTTCTCGTTGGCGGGCACGTAGACGAGGCCGGTCTTCTGGCTGTAGGCCGCCGACGGCCAGTCCTTGCCGCCCCACAGCGACGGACAGAACTCGACGCGCTTGCCGATCACCGGCTTGTGCGCGGGGTCGACGATCGGCTTGCCGCTCTCGGGCTCGATGCCCTTCCAGACGTCGGTCGAGACGAACGGCCAGCCGGCGACATAGTTGATCTTGGTCGGCGTGCGCTCGAGCACCCAGAAGATCGCGTCGCGGCCCGGATGGACCAGGCTCTTGATGTTGCGGCCATCGCGCTGCAGGTCGATCAGCATCGGCGCATCGACCTCGTCCCAGTCCCAGGAATCGTTCTGGTGGTACTGGTGATAGGTCTTGATCTTGCCGGTGCTCGGATCCAGCGCAAGTACCGAGGAGGTGTAGAGATTGTCGCCGGGATGGGTCTCGCCGGGCCATGGCGCGGCGTTGCCGACGCCCCAATAGATCGTCTTGGTCTCCTTGTCGTAATTGCCGGTCATCCAGGCCGAGCCGCCGCCGTTCTTCCAGTCGTCGCCCTGCCAGGTGTCATGGCCCGGCTCGCCTTCGCCTGGAATGGTGAAGGTCCGCCACAGCTCCTTGCCGTCCTTGGCATCATAGGCCGCGATATAGCCGCGCACGCCGAACTCGCCGCCGGAGCCGCCGACAATGACCTTGCCGTCGACGATCAGCGGCATCAGGGTCATGTACTGGCCCTTCTTGTAGTCCTGCACCTTGGTGTCCCACACCACCTTGCCGGTCTTGGCATCGAGCGCGACGACATGGTCGTCCGTGGTGGCGAGGTAGAGCTTGTCCTCCCAGAGGCCGACGCCGCGGCTGGTCGGGTGCAGCTGGAACAGATCGTCGGGGAGCTGCCGCTTGTAGCGCCAGTATTCGTCGCCGGTCTTGGCGTTGAGCGCGATCACCTGCCCCATCGGGGTCGCCACGAACATCACGCCGTTGTTGACGATCGGCGGCGCCTCGTGACCTTCGACGACGCCGGTGGCAAAGGTCCAGACCGGCGTGAGGTTCTTCACGTTGGAGGTGTTGATCTGATCGAGCGGGCTATAGCCGTGCCCGTCATAGGTGCGCCGATAGAGCATCCAGTTGCTTGGCTCTGGATTTTCCAGCCGCTGCGCTGTGACCGGCGCGTAATTCTCGATCGGACCTGACACGGCGGCGGTCGAAGCGAGGCAGGTGAAGGCGACGAAGCCGGACAGGTACCATTGCTTCCTGGTCATGGACGTTCCCCTTTTCATCCGTTTGAATTCTTGTGTTGAATTCTTGTCGTTCGTCCCGCCGTCCGCCCAACGGCGGATACGGCCTCTCGTGACGCGGGCGCGGGCCCGCACCGTTCATCATCCTGGCTGCGCGCCACCTACCTTTCCGATGAAATTTCCGGCGACGCTGAGCGAGCCGTCAGCGAGCGCCACCGGCAGGGCCGC
>NZ_AJQF01000278.1:0-280 GCF_000261705.1 Bradyrhizobium genomosp. III
CACGACCTGTGCGCCCGCACGAGGATCGTATTCGGAGTTGTGACACATGCACTTGAACACCTCCTTGTCGCCGACATCGCTCTTCACCCAGGCGGTCACGGGACAACCGGCATGCGAGCAGATCGCCGAATAGGCGATGATGCCGTCGACGGCACGCGCGGCCGTCTTCTCGTCGAGCTCGGCGGGATCGAGCTTGATGATCAGGATCTCGTTGAGCCGGGAGGCGCTGCGCACCACCGATGTCTTGGGATCCTTCGGCCAGGCATGCACCGGCGGGCCC
>NZ_AJQF01000279.1:0-9876 GCF_000261705.1 Bradyrhizobium genomosp. III
GCTTTCCCTCCTTGTCGCCTTCGGAGAAGACGAGCACATCGCCTTTCTGGGGCCGTTCGTCGGAGCCGGGCGGATCCTCATCTGCGCGCGCGTGCCCGGAACAACCGAGGCAAGCGGTGGTGGCGAGCGCACCGAGCAGGACCGTGCGCCGCGTTTGGTCGGCGCAAGCGTCGGCTTCGGGCTCCCCGGAGTTTTCGGACGATGTGGAATTGGCGTTCAGGGATGCGCGGGACATGTCCACAAGCAGGCGCTGGAACTCTGCCGAAAACAAGGCGAAGAATTGGCGCCGCAGTGCATCAATATGGCTTTGCTCGCGTTGATTGAGCGACGATGAACGCATTCAAGCGCGTTTTCACAATTTCAACGTCGCGCCGCGCGAGCGGCATGATGATTTTGCAGATCAGACCGATGATGTTGGTATTGGTGCGGCGCGCTATTCGTCGCGCTGCGCCAACGCAGCGCGACGTCCCCTGCATGTTTTGCAGGCAGCCGGGTCGTCGTCAGGACCTGAGCACGTGGCGCGGCGCGGCGATCGAACCGGCGACGGTGGCCGATGCCATCTCAAAACTGTCGGCGATGCGGCGCGCCTTGTCGATGAAGAGTGCAGCCGCCGGCGGCGGGCAGACCTCGCGCGCGGTCTGCTCGAACAGATCGAGCCAGCGGTCGAAATGATCGCCCACCAGGCTCAGCGGCAAATGCGCCCGCATCGGCGAGCCGTGATAGCGGCCGCTCATCAGCACGACCGAGGACCAGAAATCCCTGAGCTTGGCGAGATGCTCGTCCCAATTCTGCACGATCCCGAACACCGGCCCCAGCCGTGCATCTTCGCGCACGCGCCCATAGAAGCGGGTGACGAGTTCCCCGATCATCTCTTCGGTAATCCCGGTGCGCTCGATCGCATCCTGGGTCAACAGGTTCCGCCGCGCGGCCGCCGCCTCGCGCTCGGCCTTCAGTCGATCCGACATCTTTGCTTCGTCCGTTTCGTCTTTCCCTCTCCCCCTGTGGGAGAGGGTGGCTCGCCGCACAGCGGCGAGACGGGTGAGGGGTCTGCCTCCGCGTGCTCCTCAGCGAGTGAGTCTACGGCAACAACCCCTCATCCGGCGCTTCGCGCCACCTTCTCCCACAAGGGGAGAAGGGAACGCCCGCATCCATGCTGGCGCAATTCGCGACGTCCGTCTTTGTCGCAGCGCAAATTGCGAGGATCAGGCGCTATAGATGTAGAAGCCCTGCCCGGTCTTGCGGCCGAGATGGCCTGCATCGACCATCTCTTTGAGCAGCGGCGCCGGCCTGTATTTAGGATCGTTGAAGCCCTTGTAAAAGACCTCCATCACCGAAAGCATGGTGTCGAGCCCGACCAGATCGGCTAGAGCCAGCGGCCCGATCGGATGGTTGCAACCGAGCTTCATGCCGGCGTCGATCTCTTCCGCCGTCGCGATTCCCTCCTGGAGCGCGAAGATCGCCTCGTTGATCATCGGGCACAGGATGCGATTGACGGCAAAGCCCGGGCTGTTCTTGGCGGTGATCGCCACCTTGCCGACGCGCTTGGCGAAATCGAGGGCCTTGGCGTGGGTGTCGTCGGAGGTCTGCAGGCCGCGGATCAGCTCCAGCAGCGCCATCACCGGCACCGGGTTGAAGAAGTGCATGCCGATGAAGCGGTCGGGACGATCGGTCGCCGCAGCGAGCTTCGTGATCGAGATCGACGAGGTGTTGGTCGCAAGCAGCGTGCGCGGCGACAACGTCGCGCAGAGATCCTTCAGGATCTTGACCTTGAGCTCCTCGTTCTCGGTTGCGGCCTCGATGACGAGATCGCAATTGGCAAGCTTCGCCCGGTCGGTGGTGCCGGTGATGCGCTTGAGCGCCGCCTCGCGATCGGCCGCCGACATCTTCTCCTTCTTGACCAGACGCTCGAGGCTGCCGCCGACGGTCGACAGCCCGCGGTTCACCGCCGCATCGGAAATGTCGACCATCACGACCGAGAGCCCGGCCGCCGCGCAGACCTGCGCGATACCATTCCCCATGGTGCCTGCCCCGATGATGCCAACCGTCTGGATCATTGCCTCGTATCCTTCATCCTTGCGGGCGAGCCAATCCCGGCCGGCCCATTGTTCCTGCATCAGGCTCTAGCACCGCCGGCGGGCGCCTGCGACCCTGATCCTGCCCCTTCCTTAAAGCATCCATGGCGGGAATAAAGCCGCTGCCGGTCGCGAAAGGGCACGATTTGGCCGCCTGGCGCGCAATTTGCCTCAAATTGCGTCCCTGCCCGGCCGGGCCAGCGATCTCCCTCAATCGGACGACGCGGCGGAGCTGACGGCGTGGTGTAGTCGGCGCGCAATGGCCGCCGCGAATGCCTCGCGACGCAATTGTGAGATCGAACACATCGGCTTCGTGCCCCACCTGTTAGCGTCGCGCAAATGAAGAACCACATCGGGCTATCAATCATCCTCACCGCTCTGCTCGTCGCCACACAAGGCATGGCAGCCGAAACCAAAGGCGCCGGCTCAACCTTCGTTTCCCCCGTGATGGCGAGATGGACCGACGCGTACAAGGCCAAGACCGGAAACGTCGTCAGCTATCAAGCCGTCGGCTCCGGCATCGGCCTCGGCCTGATCAAGAAAGAAGCCGTCGATTTCGGCGCCAGCGACATGCCGCTCGACCCCAGGGAGTTGGACAGGCTCGGCCTGATGCAATTCCCGATCGTGATCGGAGGCGTCGTCCCCGTGGTCAATATCGACGGCGTCAAGCCCGGCCAGATCCGCTTTACCGGGCAAGTGCTCGCCGACATCTATCTCGGCAGGCTCAAATCCTGGAACGATCCCGCGATCGCCGAGATCAACCCCGACGTCAGATTGCCGAACGCTGCGATCACGGTGGTCCATCGCATCGACGGCTCCGGCACGACGTTCAACTGGTCGAACTACCTCGCGAAGGTCAGCCCGCAGTGGAAAGCCAGCGTGGGCGAAGGCACCTCCGTCGAGTGGCCGCTTGGCCTCGGCGGCCGGGGCAATGATGGTGTCGCCTCGCTCGTCGGTCTCATTCCCGGCGCGATCGGCTATCTCGAATACACTTACGCGCTGCAACGTCTCGACCGGATTTCCTTCGGAATCGTGCAGAACAGCGCCGGCAATTACGTCGTGCCCGACGCCGCATCTTTCCAGGCGGCCGCATCAAGCGCGGACTGGAAGGCGGAAAAGGATTTCCATCTCGTGCTCACCAACGCGCCCGGTGACGACGCCTACCCGATCACAGCGACGACCTTCGTGCTGATGCCGAAGGCGCCGAAATCACCGGAACGATCGGCAGCCGCCATCGATTTCGTCCGCTGGTCGCTGGAAAACGGAAAGTCCGAGGCCCAGACGCTCAACTACGTCCCGCTGCCGCCTGCCTTGATCGACCAGATCGAACGCTATTGGCAGCAGAGCATCGACGCTGCCCCCAGGATTTCGGCGTCGGCCACCGTCAAACGCTGAGGCTGCAACCGCGGGCGGCCGAGCCGATCCCGGATACCCCGCTCGATGAACCGCTTCCGACAGGGTCGGGAGCGGTTCGCCGCTTCCGGTTCGGGCCAGCCACGCCGATCCTTCTGGAAATTCCGCAGTGAATCGTGATCTAGTCGGCAGGAGGCCTGTTGCCGGCTCGCCACGGTGAGAATACGCGGGGGTCCATGAGAGCGGCCGAACCGCTGCAGAGCCCCGGGGACTTTCGAATGGACGTGATCATCTACCACAATCCCGAATGCGGCACGTCGCGCACGACGCTGGCGACGATCCGGAACGCCGGCATCGAGCCGCATGTGGTCGAGTATCTGAAGACACCGCCATCGCGAGCCCTGCTGCAGCAGCTCATCGCACGCATGGGAATTTCGGTGCGCGAGGCAGTCCGCGAGAAGGCTGCCCCCTATGCGGAGCTCGGGCTCGCCAACCCCGCGCTGACCGACGATCAGCTGCTCGATACGATGATGGCGCATCCGATCCTGATCAACAGGCCGATTGTCGTGACGCCGAAGGGCGTCAGGCTCTGCCGTCCCTCCGAACTGGTGCTCGATCTGCTGCCGGCGCAACAGCGTCAGGCCGGATGAACGACTTCGCACGATCCATTGGCGCGGCGCTCTCGCTGATCGGCGAAGCCGACGCCGAGCTGCTCGGCATCGTCGCATTGTCGGTGCGCGTCAGCCTGACCGCGAGCATCCTTGCCCTGCTGATCGGCGCGCCGATCGGGGCCTTGCTCGCGATCACGCGTTTCCGCGGGCGGCAGGTGATCATCGTGCTGACCAATGCGCTGCTCGGCCTTCCGCCGGTCGTGGTCGGGCTCGCGCTCTATCTTCTGCTCTCGCGGTCCGGCCCGCTCGGGGTGGCCGGACTGTTGTTCACGCCGGCCGCCATGGTGATCGCGCAGACGCTGCTCGCCACCCCGATCGTGGTGGCGCTGGTGCACCGGCCTGCGAGCCTGCTGTGGGCGGAATATGGCGACCTCGCACGGATCGACGGGCTGTCGGTCTTCCGCTGCATGGCGCTGCTGTTCGCGCTCGGCCGGACCTCGCTGCTGACGGCCTTTCTCGCCGCCTTCGGGCGCGCCATCGCCGAGGTCGGCGCCATCATCATCGTCGGCGGCAACATCCGCGGCTTCACGCGCACGATGACGACCGCGATCGCGCTGGAGACCAGCAAGGGCGACCTGCCGCTGGCACTCGGACTCGGACTGATCCTGCTCGCGCTCAGCGTCGCGGTGTCGACCGTCGCCTTCCTGCTAGTGGGACGCGTTGGGGAAAAATAGCTGCTCGCCGCCCACCTTGTAGCCGGCGATCGCCTCCTGCCCCTTCGGCGAGACCAGCCAGTCGATGAAGGCTTGCCCATCCTTCGCCTTCACGTTCGCATGCCTTGCCGGATCGACCAGCATGACGCCGTACTGGTTGAACAGCCGCTTGTCGCCCTCGGTCAGGATGGCGAGCTCGCCGCGATTCTTGAAGGACAGCCAGGTGCCGCGGTCCGACAGAACATAAGCGTTCGACGACGACGCCATGTTCAGCGCCGGGCCCATGCCCTGGCCGATCTCACGATACCAGCTGTCCTTGCCGGCACTGATGTCGACGCCCGCCTCCTTCCACAGCCGGAGCTCGGCCGCGTGCGTGCCGGACTTGTCGCCGCGCGAGATGAACGGTGCCTTCGCTGCCGCGATCTTGCGCAGCGCATCGGTGACATCCTTGCCTCCGGCGATCTTTGCGGGATCGCTCTTGGGCCCGACGACGACGAAGTCGTTGTACATGACGTCGAAGCGTTTCACGCCCTGCCCTTCGGACATGAACTTGTCCTCGGCAGCCCGGTCGTGGACGAACACCACGTCGGCATCGCCGCGCCGCCCGATATCCAGCGCCTGGCCGGTGCCGACGGCAACGACCTTCACGCTGATGCCCTCGGCCTTCTCGAACAGCGGCAGCAGATGGCCGAACAGGCCCGACTGTTCCGTCGAGGTGGTCGAGGCCACGGTGATGGTGCGCTCCTGCGCGAACGCGATGGTGGACCAGAGCAGGGCCGCTCCGATGGTGACAATCTTCCTCATGCGTCGTCCCCCAACAAACAATGACGATCCTGAATAACCTCTGGCGATGGCGACGGGAACCCCGACATTCGGCCGCAGAGAGTTGAAGCGGTGGCTTCAAATCCGCAGGAACGCCGTTGGCGCGGGCGGATTGTATGGGGATGTAACGTCAAGGAGAATCCCGTGAAAAAGATCATCTTGGCATCGGCATGCATCATGGCGCTCGCGTCCGGTGGCGCCTTCGCGCAGACACAACCCGCTCCAGGCGCCTCCGGTCAGGGCGACGTCGGCCCCTCCTCGCGTGGTCCCGCGACCAAGGGAATGACGACCGGCAAGTCGTCGAACATGCAGAACGAGGCCAGCGACAGCAAGGGCGCGCAGCAACCATCGGCCGGCGGCACCAACACGAATAACATGGGCAGCCAGGCCGGAGGCAGCGCGGGCGGCGGCAGCGCGGGCGGCGGCAAGTAGCCGAAAGATCGAAAAATCCCGGAGGGGATCATCGTCCCCTCCCGCAGGCCGACCGGCGTCGATCAACGGCCGGGGCAATATCTCATCACGCTGCGGATCCCCTGTGCCTCCGGTTCCTTCATCCATCCGATTTCCCTGGCCAGCCAAAGCTTGTCGTCGCCGATGACATAGGCGAACGTCATGGTGTCGAAGCCTCTGGGATTGCGGACCGACACCTCGCCGCAGGCCACCTCGATCGAGCGGCCCTGCGGGTCGGATGCGGGGCTGGTCCAGGAAATGTGGATTTCCGCATTCGGCGGGATCAAATGAGCGGCGATCTTTGGCGTGAGATCATTTGCCAAGGCAGGTGCGCAGATCAATGCGGCGAGGACCGCAGCCGGATATATCTTGCGGATCACGTCTTCTCTCCTTCGCTTTCGAAGGAAGCGTATCCGTGATCGGCGCCGCAGCTCTGTGGGAGCGATCACATTGGCAGCCGGTGCACGGCGGCGTGATGACAACCGCACTTTCTCGATGATGCCTGACACATCATGCAGCCGCCCGCGCGCGGGATGCGTGGATGTTCTGCAATTGGTCCTGTCTACATTGACAGGGGTGTGACGGCCGGGGCAGTTTTTCACATTGCTGGCGAATCAGCGATTGCCTCACGCCGAGTACCTCTTGGACAACTCCCAGTGCTTTCGAGACTGATATCGTTGTTGCGCCGCATCCCCGCGGTGAAATGGGCGTTCACCCGGCTTCGGCCCTTGCCGCATGGCGGCAGCATCGACGGTGCGGCGGTGGTCGCCGAACAGCCTGTCATCGTTGCCGACAACGCTGAAGCTCTTCCGGCTCTCGACACCGGCATCGGCACTGATCCGCTGCGCAGCGACGCCGCGGTCGCCGAAAACGGCACCGCCCACCCTGTCATCGCGGAAGCAGCGGCCGATGTCGCCGGCAGCGACGATTCCCTGCAGCAGGCTCCGACAGAATTCGAGCCGGTCTTGGTCGCAGAGGTTTTGGTCCCGGACGAAGCCGCCGGCGAGACGGTCGACGGTCCCAAACCAGTCGATGTTCCTGAACCCGTCATCGCCAATGATCCGCCTGTGGAGCTTTCGACGAAGCCCGAGTCCGACGCCATTGAAGCGGTCGGGGCCATCGACGTCGAGGACGAGCCGGCCAAAGCGGCCGAGCCCGTCATCAGCAGCGATCCACCTCCCGAGTTCGCGGCCGGCGTTGCGCCTGATGTCGCCGAGGAGACCTCGTCCAATCTCCAGGTCGCTTCGGTTGATGTCGCTCCGGTTGATGTCGCTTCGGTTGATGTCGCTTCGGTTGACGCCCCCGCGCTCGTCGTTGCCGACGATCCCTCCACCGTTGCCGTCGTGGATGTCGAGCCTGTTCTAGACGATACCCATGTCACGCTTGCCGATCGCGACGTCCCGGCGGAGCCTGTCGCTGAAGACAAGATCGACAGCGATTCCGCCTCCGGCACTGCGGTGGCAACCGAGCCGGTCGCAAGCGATCCTGCCCCTGTCGCCGCGGAGGACTCTTCCGCCGACGCCCTCGTGGTCACGCATGATGAGCCGGCTCCGGCTCTCGCGGCTCCACGTGAAGAGATTCGCAGTGCGCCGAAACTTCGCGCGAAGGCCACGGAACCTGCCGATCGCACCGCGCTGATCCGGCAGCGCTGGGCGGAAACCGGAATCAGGATGTGGAATCCCCGCCTTCACGGCACCGGCGAAGCCACGCTGAACATCCAGGGCAGCGTTGGGCTGCTGCCGCCTGCGCCCGGCGAGACGATGCCGCGCTACGACAAGCTGGAATTCAAGATGCTCGGCGGACAGATCGTCTGCGAAGGCGTCATCGTCGAGGCCCCCGCGCAGGCGAGCCATCGCAGCTTCACCCGGCTCGCCGAGCCAGGGAAGCTCGACCGGGTTCGCGAACCGGTGCGGGAACGCCAGGCCGCTCTGGCCTGATCCTTTCCGCTGCAAGCGTCGTCACGCCGTGCTAGGCTGAGGTTTCCCGGACATGGGAGATCACATGCCTGCGAAGCTGTTGCGACTGATCGTGATCGCCGCCCTCTGCGTCTCGCAAGGAGCCTTTGCGGCGTCCGGCAAACGGCCTCACCACACGCCCGCCACCGATCCCGCCGCGCCCTACAAGGCCGACCGGCTCTCCTCATCGCGCGGCGAGACCATCCTCAACACGCCCGGGCAGACCACCGTGCTGACGCGAGAAGTCCTCGACGACATGAACGCGCGGAGCCTCCGGGATGCGATGCGCTCGACCGCAGGGGTCACGATCGGACGCTAGAGCATGATCCGGAAAAGTGCGCAGCGGTTTTCCGAGAAGATCATGCTCAAACAATAAACCGAAGCGGAATACGATTCATCCTGATCTCATCGCGCTTTAGGCTGCTTCTCGCTCAGGGGATCGGTTAGCCCTTCCAGATCCACGCGAGCGCCGACGGCAGCGTCTGTGCGATCGTCGGCCGATCGACGTGCTTGGCGTTGCGCACGAACCGGAACTGATAGTGGTAGCCCTTCTCCGCCAGGACCTTGGCCATCAGCGCGTTCGACAGGTCCAGTCACCTCTCCCCCGCTGGGCAGCGCAATCGCATAGTGCGCGGCAGCAGTTTTCAACGAGCACCGATGCTGCTTAGCCTCATCCTGAGGAGACCGCGAAGCGGACGTCTCGAAGGACGAGGCGCGCGCTCAGCTGCGGAAAATGCCATACGCGACTGCCCTGCCCCGCCGGGGAGAGGTGCGGCAAGACGTTGCGCCCAAGCGCATGGTTAGCAGAGCGTAACGGCGGTCTTTGCAGGACTTCGCCGCGATACGCCTGCTGCAGCAGCCCCGTATCGTTAACACAGCCTCACCATTGCGCGCGCCCGGAAATGCAGCGGTAGCGCGCAACCTGCGCTGGTCTTTCGCGCAGGACCCGATCTAACGGGCCCTTTACCCACGCTATGCAAGATCGCCGCGTTTTCAGGATCCGGGGCTCGTATTTCAATGCCTGTTGCCGATTTGAAGTCTTACTTCGCCGCCGCAATGCGGCTGTTTCGCGTGCCGGCCGACAATCCCGAGCTGACGCGCGCGCAGTTCGACGCCTTCTCCAAGCAGATCCCGCTGCTCTACTTCATCCTGATCACCAACACGATCGCGGTCGCATATACCTATGTGCCGCTGGCGCCGGCCTCACTCAGCATGATCGTGCCCGGCGTATTGATCGCGGTGGCGGGCTATCGGACCTTCTGGTGGCGCGGCAGCGCCACGTCGTCCGCAGCGACGCCGACATCCTGCGCAATCTGCGTCTCACCAACTGGATCGCGGCACCGATCGCGGCGGGCTTCACCGTCTGGTCGTTCGCCCTCTATCCCTATGGCGATCCCTTTGCCAAGAGCCAGGTGGCCTTCTACATGGCGGTGACCGTGATCGGCTGCATCTTCTCGCTGATGCATCTGCGTTCGGCCGCGCTGATCGTGACTCTCGTCGTCGACGTGCCCTACGTCGTGTTCTACTTCGCCACGGGCGAGCCGACGCTGGAGGCGATGGCCGTCAACAATTTGCTGGTCACCGGCGCGATGGTGACGGTGCTGACCATCTACTACCGGGACTTCGCCGATCTCGTCGCCAGCCGCAAGTCGCTGCTGGCACAGCAGGCGGCGACCCAGGCACTCTCGGACGAGAACTTCCGCCTCGCCAATCTCGATTCCCTCACCGAGCTGCCGAACCGCCGCCGCTTCTTCGCCGAACTGTCGAGCGCCTTTGCCGACGCCGAGCGCAGAAACGTTCGCGTCGCGGTCGGCATCATCGACCTCGACGGCTTCAAGCCGATCAACGACAATTACGGCCACAGCGTCGGCGACCGCGTCCTGATCGAGGCGGGGGGGCG
>NZ_AJQF01000280.1:0-11482 GCF_000261705.1 Bradyrhizobium genomosp. III
GGCCCGCAACGGGTGGAGTTCGCCCGGCTCGGCGGCGACGAGTTTGGCCTCGTCGTCTGCGGCGATCCCGACGATGCCGATCTGGCACGGCTCGGCGAACGCATCGGCGGGCAGGTCAAGCTGCCTTACCAGCTCGACACCGCGCACACCGGCCTGTCCTGCTCGATCGGGTTTGCGCTGTTTCCGGACTCCGCGACGACATCGGAAGCTCTCTATGAATGCGCCGACTATTCGCTCTATCATGCCAAGCGCCAACTGCGCGGACGCACCGTGATCTTCTCGGGCGAGCTCGAGGCCGAGATCCGCAGCCGCGGCGTGATCGAGAATTTGCTGCGCACCTCCGATTTTGGCGCCGAGATGGAGCTGGTGTTCCAGCCGATCGTCGATGCCATGAGCGAGCACACTGCGGGTTTCGAGACGCTGGCGCGCTGGCGCAGCCCGCGTCTCGGCTGGGGTTCCCCCGCCGATTTCATTCCGGCGGCCGAGCACATCGGCCTGATCCGCCCACTGACGCAGACGCTGCTGGCGCGGGCGCTCGCGACGGCCAAGTCCTGGCCCGACGACATCCGCCTGTCGTTCAACCTGTCCGCCCACGACGTCTGTGCCGCCGAAGGCATCCTGCCGCTGATCTCCATCATCGAGAAGAGCGGCCTGTCGCCGCGTCGGATCGACTTCGAGATCACCGAGACCGCCGTCACCTTCGATTTCGTGCGCGCGCAGCAGTCCATCTCGACGCTGAAGGCGATGGGCTGCGGCATCTCGCTGGACGATTTCGGCACCGGCTATTCCTCGTTGAGCCACGTGCACCGGCTGCCGCTCGACAAATTCAAAGGTCGACCGCAGCTTCGTCGCCGACATCAACGAGAATCCGGTCAGTCACAAGATCATCAAGTCTTTGACGGGCCTCTGCGACGACATGGAGATCGCCTACGTCGTCGAGGGCGTCGAGACCCGCGCCCAGCTCGACACCCTGCGCCGGCTCGGCTGCGACTTCATCCAGGGCTATTATTTCGCAAGACCCATGTCAGCCGATGCGATCGGCGACTATCTCGCGAACGAACGCCAGCGCCTCGACGGCGCCAAGGTCGTGGCCTAGCGGGCTAAACGTCAGACCGCGCAGTAGCGTTCCTGGATGTCCTTGTCCGCGAGCAGCGCCGCCGCGCTGCTTTGATGCACGACCTCGCCCTGGTCGATGATCACGGCGCGGTCGGCCAGCCGCAGCGCCCATTCGACGTTCTGCTCGACCAGCAGCAATGTCTTGCCCTCGTCGCGCAGGCGACGGAACAGCACGCCCATCTCCTCGACGAGGACGGGCATGATGCCCTCCGAGGGCTCGTCCAGCAGGATCATCTTGGGCTTGCCGATCAGTGCGCGCGCGATCGCCAGCATCTGCTGCTCTCCACCGGAGAGCGTCACGCCCTCCTGGTCGAGGCGCTCCTTCAGGCGCGGAAAGGTCGCGGCGATTTCGTCGATCGCGGCCCGCTCCTCGATGCCGCTGCCGGCCGCGACGAGACCGAGCCGGAGGTTCTCGCGCACCGACAGCCCGGGAACGATGCGCCGCTCCTCGGGCACGTAAGCGAGGCCAAGGTGGAAGCGCTGATGGGCGCGCAACGGCAGGAGCTCCATGCCCGCAAAGCGCACGCGGCCGGTCGCCTTCGGCATGAGGCCCATCATGGTTCGCAAGGTCGTGGTCTTGCCGGCGCCGTTGCGACCGACGAGGGCAACCACCTCGCCCTCCTTCACGTGCAGCGAAATGCCGTGGAGGATGTGGCTCGCGCCATACCAGGCGTGGAGATCTTCGATTTCGAGCAGCGCTGTCTCAGCCATAACCTTCACTCTGTCCGAGATAGACCCGGCGGACTTCCGGATTGCTCCTGATCTCGTCCGGCGCGCCGTCCGCGAGCAGGCGGCCGTGGTGCAGCACCACGACGCGCTTGGACAGGCCCAGCACCATCTTCATCTTGTGCTCCACCAGCAGTACCGTGCGCTTGTCGGCGAGCCGTTCCAGCAGCGCGACCATGTCCTTGGTCTCTTCGGGACCCATGCCGGCGGTCGGCTCGTCGAGCAGCAGCAACTCGGGCTCGGAGACCAGCGCGATCGCGATCTCCAGCGCGCGCTGCTGGCCGTGCGAGAGGAACTTTGCAAATTCGCTTCGCCTGCCGAGAAGCCCCACCGCGTCGATTGCCGCATCGGCACGCGCATGCAATTCGGTCAGCCGCGCGCGATTCCGCCAGATGTCATAGCTCACGGTCAGCGCCTGGGCGGCGACGCGGACGTTCTCGTGCACCGACAGGTCCGGAAAGATGTTGGTGATCTGGTAGGACCGTGAAATGCCCTGGTGCACGAAGCGGTGCTGCGGCAGGCCGTTCAGCTCACGCCCCCGGAAATGCAGCTTGCCGGAGGTCGGCGTCAGTGCACCTGAGAGGATGTTGAAGAACGTGCTCTTGCCGGCACCGTTCGGCCCGATGATCGAGGTGAGCTGCCCCGCCGCAAAGGACAAGGTAATATCCTCGAGCGCGACAAAGCCGCCGAAGCGCTTGCCGATTCCCTCGGCGCGAAGCAGTTCGCCGCTCATCGCCGCGCCTTTCCGATGCGAAGGGCATCCAGCAGCGTGCCCCAGATGCCCTTGGGCAGGAACAGCACGAACAGCACGAAGATCGCGCCGACGAAGATCTGCCAATGCGGCGTCCAGAGCGAGATGACATCCTCCAGGATCAGGAAGCTCGCCGCGCCGACGAAGGGTCCGAAAAAGCTGCGGGCGCCGCCGAGCAGCACCATCATCACGATCATGCCCGAGGTCTGGTAGTGCAGGATGTCGAGCGGCACGATCGACAGATGCAGCGCCAGCATGCAACCGCCGAGCGAGGAGATCGCGCCCGACAGCATGAACACGACCAGCTTGCTGCGCTCCACGTCGTAGCCGCAGGCCCGCGCGCGCTGCTCGTTCTCGCGGATCGCCTCGATGACGGCCCCGAACGGCGAGTTCAAGATGCGCGACTGGAACCACATCGCCAGCGCCGCGAAGGCCATCAGCACGTAATATTTGTTGATGGGGTCGAGGAAATTGACCTGGAGGCCGAACAGGCTGATGCGGTCGACGGTGAAGCCGCGCAGGCCGTTCTCGCCGCCGGTGAAGGAGGACGCCTGGAGCGCGACGTAGTAGACGAGCTGCGCCAAAGCGAGCGTCACCATGGAGAAATAGATGCCGCGGGTGCGCGTCGAGACAATGCCGATCAGGGCCGCCAGGCAGGTGCTGAGACCCACGGCGAGCGCGACCGCGGCAAACCACGGCACGCCATAGCGGCCGATCGCAATGCCGGTAAAGTATGCACCCGCCCCGAAGAACGCGGCCTGCCCGAACGACAACAGCCCGGTGTAGCCGAACAGCAGATTGTAGCCCATCACCACGACACCGTAGATCAGGACGTTGACGGCCAGCGCCTTGGACGGCAGCAGCCAAGGCAATATCGCCAGCACGGCGATGGAGAGCAGCACGCGGTGGTCGAGAAGCCGGCCGAGCCCGCTCGGCGCAGGCTTGGCGAGAGCCTCGCCGCTCGAAGGGTGCGTCACGCCGTCCTCCCTCTCACGCCGAACAGGCCTTGCGGGCGGATCAGCAGCACCACCGCCATCAGCGCGAACATGACGATGGTCGCCATTTCAGGCGCGAACAGCGCCACCAGGCTGATGGAAATGCCGACCATGAGGCCGGCCACGACCGCGCCGACGATCGAGCCGAGACCGCCAATCACCGTGACGACAAAGGCTTCGGCCAGTACCAGCGAGCCCATCTCCGGATTGACGCTGCGCATGGGCCCGGCGAGCACGCCACCCAGCGCGGCGAGACCGACGCCGAGCCCGAAGATCGCAAGCCACACCCGGCCGATGTCGACACCGAGCACCTGCATGATGGTGGGATCGCGCGCACCTGCGCGCACGATCAGGCCGACACGGGTCTTCTCCAGCGTCAGCCAGAGCGCCAGCAGCACCACCGCCACCAGCGCGATGACGAACAGGCGGTAGCGGGGGAAGAAGCCGATGCCGAGATCGAGCACGCCGATCAGCTGCGGCGGGGTCGGAAACGGAATGCCGTCGCTGCCGAACACGATGCGCACGCCCTCGACCAGGACGTAGCTGAGGCCGAAGGTGAGCAGCAGCGGATCGTCGATCGAGCGTCCATACAGCCTGCGGATCAGCACGAACTCGATCAGCATGCCGAAAGCGCCGATCAGGATGGGCGCGAGCAGCAGCCCCCACCAGAAGCTTCCGGTGAGCGAGGCCAGATACAGCCCGGCATAGGCCCCGATCATGAACAGCGCGCCATGGGCGAAATTGACCACCCCGAGCATGCCGAACACGATCGTCAGTCCAAGCGCAGTGATCACCAGGACCGCCCCAAGGGCGATCCCGGAGAGAAGCTGCATGATGATCAGCGACAGGTCCATCGTCACAGGCTTCAGGTGGCGTGGCCGAGCTCGCTGCAGCTGCGCAGCATGTCGTCCGAGCCGGTGTCGTTGGCGAGAATGGCGAACAGATCGTTGTCGCCCGCCATGGCGGACTTCTTCTTGGACTCCAGCACCAGCACCGACTGAACCGACTGATGGTCGCATTTGCGGTAATGCTGCGGCCCCTTGGTCAGATCATATTGCAGCTTCTCGAGCGCATCGACCACCTTATCGGTGTCGGTGCCGCCGGCGGCCTGCATCGCAGCCAGCAACGATCCGACGCCGGAATAGCCATAGGCGCCGTAGTCGGTCGGGATCGCGCCGCCATTGGCAGCCTTGAACGCGGCATTGAAGGCGGCCGCCGACTTGCTCTGCGTCTCCAGGCCCCAATAATAGTTGGCGCCGCCGACGACGCCCTCGAACACGTCGGGGCCGACCGCGAGCCGCTGGTTGTGCAGGATGACGGGGACGACGATCTTCATCTGCTGCTTGACGCCGAAATCCACGGCCTGCTTGATCGCATTGGCCTGGTCGCGGCCGAAATTGGAGATGCAGAGCACGTCCGGCCGCATCGACATCAGGCGCGGCATGAAGGTCGAATAGTCGGCAGCACCGAACGGATGCAGGATCTCGCCGACATTGTCCGCACCGATCGCCGCCTGCGCGCGCTTGAAGCCGCGCAGCATCTCATGGCCATACGCATAATCGGCGACGAGATGGGCGACTTTCATACCCTTCTTCAGCGTCTGCCGCGCCACCGCGGCTGTCGTCATGTGTGGGTTCAGCGCTTCATGGAAGGTGTATTTGCTGAAATCCTTGGCTTCGTTGATGGTGTCCGACTGGCTGATCGAGACGTAGATCACGCCGCGGGCGCGGGTAACCTCGTTGACCGCGAGCTGCACGGCGCTGGAGAGCGCGCCGACCACGGCATGAACCTTGTCCTTCTCGATCAGCTCGAGCGTACGCGTCGCGGCCTCACCGGCGTTGAGCTTGTCGTCGCGCACCAGCAGCTCGACCTTGCGGCCGCCGATGCCGCCCTTGTCGTTGACGAGCTTCACCGCGAGCTCGGCGCATTTGACCTGATCGCGCGCTTCCGCCGCGAACGGGCCGGTCAGCGGCGTCGGAAAGCCGATGCGGATCGTCTCGTCCGCGGCGCGGCCGAGCCGGGGCATGGCAAGTAGCGCCGCGCCGGCCGAGAGGCCGGCGAGTGGGGTACGGCGAGTTATCTTCGACGTCGAACCGGATTTGGGCATGATTTCCTCCAATTGTCTTTTTTCTAGAAACGCTTCAGGGCTTTCAGGACTTTGGCAGGCGTGATCGGGATCGAATTGATCGTGGCACCAAACGGCGCGAGCGCGTCGTTGACCGCATTGAGCACGCAAGCCGACGCCGCCGCCGTGCCGGCCTCGCCGACCCCCTTGGCGCCGAGCTCGGTGTCGGCGGTCGGCGTCTCGACGTGGGCGATGACGATATCGGGCATCTCCATCGGCATCGGCACGAGGTAATCGGCGAGCGAGCCGTTCATGAGCTGACCGGTGTCGCTGTAGCGGCATTCCTCGAACAGCGCAGCACCCAGCCCCTGCACGATGCCGCCGCGGAGCTGTTCGTCGACCAGCATCGGATTGATGACGCGTCCGCAATCCTCGACGATAAAATGCTTCAGGAGCTTGATGAAACCGGTCTCGACATCGACCTCCAGCGAGCAGCCCTGGATGCCGTTGGTGAAGGCAAAGGGATAGCCCTGCGGCGCGAAATGATGGCTCACCGTGAGCTGCGCCTGCGTGCCCGGCGGCAGCGTATCGGAACGGAAATAGGCAATGCGTGCGATCTCGGAGATCGGCATCCGTTGGTTCCGCGTGCCTGCGTCGACGATTTCGCCATCGACGATGTCGAGCGCCGACGGTTGCTCCTGGAGGATCAGCGCGGCGATCTCCAGGATGTTGCGCTTGAGCGCGCGCGTCGCCTGCAGCGCGGTCTCGCCGCCGATGCCGGCGCCGCGGCAGGCCCAGGTCGCCCCGCCATGCGGCGTCACCTCGGTATCCCCGGTGATGACCTTGACGTGCTCCTGGGCAAGGCCGAGCTGGTCGGCCACGATCTGGCTGATGATCGCCTCGGTGCCCTGCCCCTGCTCGGTGACCGAGATCAGGCAGCGGACCTCGCCCGACGGCGTCAGGCTGAGAGTGGCGCCGTCCTGCGAGGAGATGCGCGCGCCGCCAACGCCATAGAACGCAGGGCTGGGATTGGTGATCTCGACGAAGGCGGCGATGCCGATGCCGCGATAGACGCCGCGCTTGCGCAAATCCGCCTGCTCGGCACGCAAGCCGTCGTAGTCCATCATCTCGTGCAGGCGCTTCAGGCACGCCTGATGCGACAGCGCCTCGAAGCGGTAGCCGGTCGGCGAGGTCTGCGGATAGGCATCGTCGGCGATCACGTTCCGCGCGCGGATGGCGAAGGGATCGAGGCCGAGCTTGCCTGCTGCCATGTCGACCAGCCGCTCGGTGACGGCGCAGGCGATGGGATGGCCGACGGCGCGATACTGGCTGGTCTGCACCTTGTTCTGGAAGATCACCTCCAGCGTGGCGCGGTAATTCTTGAAGCGATAGGGCGCGCCGATCAGGCGAATGACCTGGTTGCCCTCGACCACGCTGGTGCGCGGATAGGTCGAGAACGCGCCGATCGCGGTCAGATCCAGCACGTCCATCGCCAGGATCTCGCCCCTGGCATCGAGCGCCATGCGGGCGCGGACGCGGTGGTCGCGCGCGTGGATGTCGGAGACGAAGGACTCCATGCGATCGGCAACGTACTTCACGGGACGGCCGAGCAGGATCGAGAGACCGACCACCGCCATGTCCTCGTGATAGACATGCAGCTTCATCCCGAAGGAGCCGCCGATGTCCGTCGCGATGACGCGGACGCCCGCTTCCGGGATGCCGTAGTGGCGGGAGTAGAGATCCTGGAACTGGTACGGCGTCTGCGTGCCGTGATGCACGGTGAGCGTGCCCGCGGACGGATCGTAATCCGCAACGATGGCACGCGGCTCCAGCGTCACTGCGGTATGGCGGCCGAAGGAGAACTCCTCCTCCACCACATGGGCCGCATGCGCAAAGGCGTCATCGACAGCGCCGTTGTCGAGCTGGCTGCGGAAGCAGGTGTTGTTGGCGCTGCCGGGATTGACCAGCGGACCGCCGGCCTCGCGTGCGCCGTCGATGTCGACGACGACGGGAAGGTCCTCGTAGTCGACCTCGATCAGCTCCAGCGCATCTTCGGCGATCGTCCGGCTCTCGGCAACGACGGCGACCACCGCCTGTCCGGCCCAGACCACGCGATCGAGCGGCAGCGGCAATTGCGGTGCGGAGGTCATGCCCTTGAAATGATCGAGCGTGCCAGTCCAGGGCGTGCAGATCCTGGCGAGATCGGCGCCGGTGGCGACGAGATGCACGCCTTCGATTGCACGCGCCTGCTCGGTCTTGATCGCGACGATCTTCGCATGCGCATGCGGGCTACGCAGGAACGCGGCGAAGAGCATACGCGGCAGACGGAGGTCGCTGACATAACGTCCCCGCCCGGCCAACAGCCGCTTGGCGTTCGGCCGCGGCACGGAACGGCCGATATAGGAGTTGGGCCGATCGAGCGAGGTCAGCGGCGCGCTCATGCTGCGCCTCCGCGTGCGCTGCGCGCTTTGGCCACCGCGTCGATGGCATCGACGATCGCTTCATAGCCGGTGCAGCGGCAGTAATTGCCCGACAGCGCGTCGCGGATCTCGTCGCGGCTCGGCTGCGCCGTCTGCGAGAGCAGCTCGTTGGCGTTGATCAGCATGCCCGGCGTGCAAAAGCCGCATTGCAGCGCATTGCGGCGATGAAATTCGGCCTGGAGATCGGCGAGCAGGCCGCTCTCGCTGAGCCCCTCGATCGTGTCGATCCTGCCGCCATCAGCCTGCACCGCAAACATCAGGCAGGAATGCACGGCGCGGCCGTCGAGCTGCACCAGGCAGGCACCGCAAGCGCCCATCTCGCAGCCGGCATGCGTGCCCGTCAGCTCGAGCCTGTCGCGCAGGCAATCGACCAGCGTCTCGCGCGGCGCGACCTCGCAGGCGACCTTGCGTCCGTTGACGACGAGGCGGACTCGCACCGTCTCGTCCGCCTCGTTCAGCAGGCTGTCGTCGAAGCCGCTCATGCTCCCTCACCGAGACGTCCGAGCAGACGGCCAAGCAATACGCGGGCGAGATGCAGCCGCATCGCCGGCGGCACCTCGTCGCTCTCGGGCGGCGCGAGATCGCCTTCGAGCGCGCCTTGCGCGGAAGCGATGCATGCCGCATCCAGGCTCGCGCCGATCAAAATTGTTTCCGCCCCTTTGGCCCGTGTCGGCGTGTTGCCGACGGAGAAGAAGGAGATGCGGATGTCGTCAATGCGCTCCCCGGTGCAGGTCGCGAGGATGCCGCAACCGACCAGCGCGTAATCCCCGCGCCGCCGCGCCAGCTCGTCGAACGCAAAGCGCTGATCCGCCCTGAACAGCGGAACGTAGATCGCGGTGATCAGCTCGCCGGGCTGTAGCGCCGTCTCGAACAGGTCGATGAAGAAGTCGTCGGCCTTGACGCGCCGGCGGCCTGAGGGCCCGGCGATCTCGATCTCGGCATCCAGCGCCAAGGTCATCGCCGGAAATTCGGAGGCGGGGTCGGCCAGTGCGACGCTGCCGCCGAGCGTGCCGCGGTTGCGGATCGCGGGATGGGCGACGAACGGTGCCGCAGCGTGCAGCAGCGGCGCGAACTCGGCGATCAGCGGCTCGCTCAGCATTTCGCAGTGGCGCGTCAGCGCACCGATGCGCAAGCTGTCACCTTCACGCCTGACGCCGCACAGTTCGTCGATATGCGTAATGTCGATCAGCAGCCGCGGCGCCTGCAGCCGCAGCGACAGCGCCGGCACCAGGCTCTGGCCGCCGGCGATGAAACGCGCATCGTCCCCGGCGCGTGCGTGAGCATCCAGCGCCTGGTCGATCGTCGCAGCCCGAAAATAGCTGAAAGCCCGCGCCTTCACTGCCGTTTCCTCGATATCCATCGGCTCATCAGCCGGGATGCCAGATTTGTAACCATCTGGTCTCAAAATCCTGACACGGCTCCCGAGATCGGTCAACAGGAAATGACCATTTGGTCACAAAAGCACCTTGGGTTATGAAGACAGGGTTACGTTGATTCAGCGACGAGATGGCCCGAAGAGCGCAGAAAACTTTGAGGCGACCGGTCCGCAAGCGGACCGAGACAGGCAGCAAGTCCGCGCCAAAGCGTCGCAACATGCGCGCGGCCGACCGCGAGCGCGCGATCGTGGACGAGGCCATCCGCTTCTTCGCCGAGCGCGGCTTCGAGGGTCAGACCCGCGAGCTCGCCAAGCGCATGGGCATCACGCATTCGGCGATCTACCGCCACTTCCCGAGCAAGGAAGCGCTGATCGAGCGAGTCTACCAGGAGGTCTATCTCAGCCGCTGGTCGCCCGATTGGGGACCGATGATCCGCGACCGTTCGTTGTCACTCGAAGCAAGGCTCACACGCTTTTATCTCGACTATGTCGAACGCGTGTTCGAATACAATTGGGTACGGATCTTCGTGTTCTCCGGCATGAAGTCATTCGGCATCACCAGCCGCTATCTCGACATCGTCCGCCGCGAGATCATCGAACCGGCGGCGGCCGAACTGCGCCACGAGCTCAAACTGCCCGACTCGAAAGCTCACTCATTGGGTGAGCGCGAGACCGAGCTGTTCTGGGGCCTGCACGGCCGCATCTTCTATCTCGCCATCCGAAAATTCATCTACGAGACGCCGATCCCGCCCGATCTCGACGCCATCGTCCGGGACGCCGTCCAGACCTTCATGGATGGCGCGAAGACGACGATGCCGAAGCTGCTGGCGAGCAGCTAGCTACTTCGCAAGGCTCGGCAGATCGAGCCCCTTGTCACGGGCGCAGTCGATCGCGGTCTCGTAACCCGCGTCGGCATGGCGCATGACGCCGGTCGCCGGATCGTTCCAGAGCCCACGCTCGATCCGCTTGGCCGCTTCCGGCGTGCCGTCGGCCACGATCACCATGCCGGCATGCTGGGAATAGCCGATGCCGACGCCGCCGCCATGATGCAGCGACACCCAGGTCGCGCCACTGGCGCAATTGAGCAGCGCGTTCAGCAGAGGCCAGTCGGACACCGCGTCCGAGCCGTCCTTCATCGCTTCGGTCTCGCGGTTGGGGCTTGCCACCGAGCCGCTGTCGAGATGATCGCGGCCGATCACGATCGGCGCCTTGAGCTCGCCGCGTGCCACCATCTCGTTGAAGGCAAGGCCGAGGCGATGGCGGTCACCGAGGCCAACCCAGCAGATCCGAGCCGGCAGCCCCTGGAACTTGATGCGCTCCTTGGCCATGTCGAGCCAATTGTGCAGATGCTTGTCGTCGGGCATCTGCTCCTTCACCTTGGCGTCGGTCTTGAAGATGTCCTCGGGATCGCCCGACAGCGCAGCCCAGCGGAACGGCCCGACGCCGCGGCAGAACAGCGGGCGGATATAGGCCGGCACGAAGCCGGGAAAATCGAAGGCGTTCTTCAGGCCCATGTCCTGCGCCATCTGGCGGATGTTGTTGCCGTAATCGAGCGTCGGAATGCCCTGCGCATGGAAATCCAGCATCGCCTGGACATGCTCGACCATCGACGTCTTCGATGCACGCTCGACCCCCTTCGGATCGGAGCCGCGCTTGGCTTCCCACTCGGCGAGCGTCCAGCCCTTGGGCAAATACCCGTTGATCGGATCATGCGCGCTGGTCTGGTCGGTGACGATGTCGGGCTTGACGCCGCGGCGCACCAGCTCCGGGAAGATCTCCGCGGCATTGCCGAGCAGGCCGACCGAGATCGCCTTCTTCGTCTTGGCGGCCTCTACCATGATCGCCAGCGCCTCGTCGAGCGTTGCGGCCTGGCGATCGAGATAGCCGGTGCGCAGCCGCATCTCGATGCGGCTCGGCTGGCATTCCACCGCGAGCATCGAAGCGCCGGCCATGGTCGCGGCCAGCGGCTGGGGG
>NZ_AJQF01000281.1:0-12410 GCF_000261705.1 Bradyrhizobium genomosp. III
AGGTCTCGTAGGTGCCCTGCACGATGCCCTGGCTGCCGATATAGATCCAGGACCCCGCGGTCATCTGGCCGTACATCATCAGGCCCTGGCGATCGAGCTCGTTGAAATGGTCGAGCGTTGCCCAATGCGGCACGATGTTGGAGTTCGCGATCAGCACGCGCGGCGCATCGGCATGGGTGCGGAACACGCCGACCGGCTTGCCGGACTGGACCAGCAGCGTCTGGTCGGCTTCGAGCTTGCGTAAGGCCGCAACGATCCGGTCAAAGCTCTCCCAGTCGCGCGCGGCGCGGCCGATGCCGCCATAGACCACGAGCTCGCTCGGGCGCTCCGCGACATCAGGATCGAGGTTGTTCATGAGCATGCGCAGCGGCGCTTCCGTCAGCCAGCTCTTGGCGCTGATGTCGCTGCCGCGGGGCGCACGGATGGTGCGGTCATTGTCCAGTCGGCGGTTCATGCGGGCACCTCTTTAGGCAAGTCGCGGAAATGGGTCAGTTGGAAGCATGGTGAGCGCCACGCTCGGCAGCGCATCGGCCTCGATCAGTGCAGCGGCCCTGGCGAGATCGCCGGCCATGTAGCGGTCCGCACCGAGCGCCGGCACCTGCTCGCGCAATGCGGCGATGACGGCAACGAGCGGCGCGCTGGTCGCATGCGGCGCGCGCAGCGTGATGCCTTGGGCGGCAACCAGGAGCTCGATGCCGAGGATGGCGGCGAGATTGTCGGCCATGTCGCACAGGCGGCGCGCGGCGTGTGCGGCCATCGAGACATGGTCCTCCTGGTTGGCGCTGGTCGGCGTCGAATCGATCGAGCAGGCTGCCGCGCGCTGCTTGTTCTCAGCATAGAGCGCGGCGGCCGTCACCTCGGCGATCATGAAGCCGGAATTGATGCCGGGATCTGGGGTGAGGAATGGCGGCAGGCCGAAATTCAGGGCGGGATCGACCAGCGTCGCAATGCGCCGCTCGCTGATCGCGCCGATTTCCGACAGCGCCAGCGCGAGCGCGTCGGCGGCAAAGGCCACAGGCTCGGCGTGAAAATTGCCGCCGGAAACGATCTCGCCGGTTTCGACCAGCACCAGCGGATTGTCGGTGACGGCGTTGGCTTCGACAATCAATGTGCGCGCGGCCTGCGTGATCAGGTCGAGTGCGGCGCCTGCAACCTGCGGCTGGCAGCGCAGGCAATATGGGTCCTGCACGCGCTCGTCGCCTTCGAGATGCGACAGACGAATGTCGCTGCCATCCAGCAGCGCCATCAACGTTGCGGCCGCGGCGATCTGCCCGGCATGACCGCGCAGCGCCTGGATTTCGGGACGGAACGGCGCCGTCGAGGCCATCGCCGCATCGACCGACAATGCGCCGGTGACGAGCGCAGCGCGAGCCAGACCGAAGGCGCGCAGCACGCCGGCAATAGCGTAGGCGGTCGAGAATTGCGTGCCGTTGATCAGCGCGAGCCCCTCCTTGGGGCCGAGCGTCAGCGGCGCGAGGCCGGCCGCGGCGAGCGCTTCACCGCCGGACACGGTTTTCCCGTCGACGATCGCCTGCCCCTCACCGATCATCACCGCCGTCATGTGCGCGAGCGGCGCAAGATCGCCGGAGGCGCCGACCGAGCCCTGCTGCGGCACCAGCGGCGTGACGCCCCGCGCTAGCATGGCCTGCAACTGCTCGATTACCGCGCGGCGCACGCCGGAAGCGCCGCGCCCGAGCGAGACGATCTTCAACGCCATCATCAGCCGCACGATCGGCTCGGGCGTGGCTGGCCCGACGCCGCAGCAATGCGACACGATCAGATTGCGCTGGAGCAGCGCGGTCTGATCGGGCGGAATGCGCTTCGAGGCGAGCTTCCCGAAGCCGGTGTTGATGCCATAGACGGGAGCGTCGGCTTGCGCGGCCCTTGCAACGATTTCGGCTGCCGCCTCGACGCGTGGCCAGAACGACGGATCGAGCACGACGGAAGCGCCTTCCAGCACGCGCGCGAGATCGTCGAGGCTGACCGCTCCCGGCTTGACGACGATCGCGGTGCCCTGCTCCGTCACTGGCCCCTCCACACCCGGCGATGCAGCGGATTGAAGCCGATGCGATAAACAAGCTCGGCTGGACGCTCGATGTCCCAGATCGCGAGGTCGCACCATTTCCCGGCTTCCAGCGTGCCGGTTTCATCGAGCACGCCCAGCGCCCGCGCGCCCTCGCGGGTGATTCCGGCGAGGCATTCGGCGACCGTCATCCGGAACAGGGTCGCGCCCATGTTCATCGTGAGCAGGAGCGAGGTCAGCGGTGAGCTGCCGGGATTGCAATCGGTCGCGAGCGCCATGGAAACGCCGTGGCTGCGGAACGCCTCGACCGGCGGCTTCTGCGTCTCGCGGATGAAGTAGAATGCGCCGGGCAGCAGCACCGCCACCGTGCCGGCCTTCGCCATCGCGGCGGCGCCGGCTTCGTCGGTATGCTCGAGATGATCGGCCGACAGCGCCGAGAATCTTGCAGCGAGCGCAGCACCGCCGAGGTTCGACAGCTGGTCGGCATGAAGCTTGACCGGCAGCCCCAGCTCCCTCGCCGTCTCGAACACCCGCGCAGTCTGCTCCGCCGAGAACGCGATGCCCTCCATGAAGGCATCGACGGCGTCGGCAAGACCGGCCTTCGCAACGGCTGGCAGCATCTCCTTGCAGACGAGATCGATATAGCGATCCTTGTCAACCTCCGCCTCCACCGGCAGGGCATGCGCCCCGAGGAAGGAGGTGCGGATCGCAACCGGCCGCTGGCGACTGATGCTGCGCGCGGCCGCGAGCTGTCGCATCTCGGTCTCGGTGTCGAGGCCGTAGCCAGACTTGACCTCGACCGTGGTTGCGCCCTCGCCGATCAGCGCATCGAGCCGCGGCAACGCACTCGCGACGAGATCGGCCTCGCTCGCCTTGCGGGTCGCCGCCACCGTGGAGACGATGCCGCCGCCGGCGCGCGCGATCTCCTCGTAGCTCGCGCCCTTCAGGCGCAGCTCGAACTCGTGCGCGCGGTTGCCGCCATAGACGAGATGGGTGTGGCAGTCGACGAGGCCGGGCGTGATCCAGCGTCCCTCGCAATCGGTCCGTTCCGCCGCATCGGCATCCGCCGGAAAATCGGCCTGCGCACCGGCATAGACGATACGTCCGCCGCGCGCGGCGATCAGGCCCCGCCCGATCTCGCCGAGATCGGGCCGGTCGGCCCGCATCGTGGCAAGCCGGGCATTGTGCCAGATCCGGTCGAAGCGCTCTGCCATGCAACGGTCCCTTCGCGTGGGATGCTTGACTTATATGTCTAGACATATAATCGTGGGACCGTTCTGTCCAGCCGGCGTGTAATCATGACCCGACTGCATTTCGCCTCCGCGCTCCTGCCCTCGGGCTGGGCCAATGACGTGCAGGTGGTGATCACCGCCGGCGCGATCGCGGCGGTGTCCGCGGGTGTGCAGCCGGCCGCCGGCGACGAGCGCCACGCCATCGCGCTTCCGGGACTTGCGAGCCTGCACAGTCACGCGTTCCAGCGCGGCATGGCGGGCCTTGCTGAGCTGCGCGGCAATTCCACCGACACGTTCTGGACCTGGCGCGAGACGATGTATCGCTTCGCCCTCGCAATGACGCCCGATGACGTCGCCGCCGTTGCGACTCTCCTCTATGTCGAGATGCTCGAACAGGGATTTACCCGCGTCGGCGAATTCCATTATCTGCACCACGATCGCGACGGCTCGCACTATGCCGATCCCGCCGAGACGGCCGCGCGCATCGCGCAGGCAGCCGAAGCCTCCGGCATTGCCCTGACGCTGCTGCCGAGTTTCTATGCGCACGGCTCCTTCGGCGGCGCAGCGCCTCATGACGGCCAACGCCGCTTCATCTGCTCGGTCGATCAGTTCGCGGCATTGATGGCTGCGTCGCGCAAGGCGATCAGCGCATTGCCCGACGCCAATATCGGCATCGCGCCGCACAGCCTGCGCGCGGTGACGCCACACGAGCTTGCGGCGATCATTCCGCTTGCCGACGGCGGGCCGGTGCATATCCACGCCGCAGAGCAGGTGAAGGAAGTCGAGGACTGCCTTGCCTGGTCGGGACGGCGCCCGGTGCAATGGCTGCTGGAGCACGCGCCCCTCGACCGGCGCTGGTGCCTTATCCACGCGACTCACACGACGGACGAGGAAGTCGCCGCGTTCGCGAAGACCGGGGCGGTGGCGGGCCTCTGCCCTGTCACCGAAGCGAGTCTCGGCGATGGCACCTTCCCGGCGCGCGAATTTCTCGGCGCCGGCGGTGCGTTCGGCGTGGGCACTGATTCCAACGTCCTGGTCGGGGTCGCCGACGAATTGCGCCAGCTCGAATATGGCCAGCGGCTGAAGCATCGCGAGCGCAACGTGCTCTCCAGCGGCGCGGGCCGTTCCACCGGTCGCACATTATTCGACCATGCTCTTGCGGGCGGCGCGCAAGCGCTGGCACAGCCGACAGTCGGCCTCGCCGCGGGCGCGCGGGCCGACATCGTCACGCTCGACACGGCGCATCCTTCGCTATCGGGGCGCGCCGGCGACGCAGCCATCGACGGCTGGATCTTTGCCGCGAGCAGTGGCGCGATCGATTGCGTCTGGGCCGGCGGCCACAAGGTCGTCGAAGGCGGCCGGCACAAATTGCGTCAGGGGGCGCGCGAACGCTTCAACGCGACGGTGCGGAGGCTCCTCGCATGAGCCTTGCGACCGATGCCGCCGACAAGCCGACGCTCTATAAGCGCATCCGCGCCGACATCGAGACGCGCATCCTGACCGGCGAATGGCCGCCGGGGCATCGCATTCCGTTCGAGCATGAGCTGGTGGCCCGTTACGGCTGCTCGCGCATGACCGTCAACAAGGCGTTGTCGGAGCTCGCGCAGGCCGATTTGATCGAGCGGCGGCGGCGGGCCGGCTCTTTCGTGCGCCGGCCGCAGCATCAGTCGGCCGTGCTCAAGATCGCCGACATCCGCGCCGAGATCACCGCACTGGGGCGCGGCTACGGCTACGAGTTGATCGGTCGCAAGCTGCGGGCTGCGACTGCCGCCGACCGTGACCGTCTCGGCGTGAAAAAGGCCGGCAAGGTGGTCGCGATTACCTGCCGGCACAGCGCCGACAAAGTGCCTTTTGCGGTCGAGGACAGGCTGATTGATCTGTCCTCGGTGCCGGAGGCCGCAACCGCGGATTTCGCACGCGAACCGCCGGGGTCGTGGCTGCTTCACCATGTCCCGTGGACGGAGGCCGAGCACACCATCAGCGCCATCGTCGCCGACGATCGCACGGCGGATGCGCTCGCGATCGCCGTCGGCGCGCCCTGCCTCGTGATCGACCGCTACACCTGGCGCAGCGCACGCACCATCACTGCCGTGCGCCTGCTCTATCCCGGTGACTCTCACCGCCTTGTCGCGCGATTCAAGGGAGGCTGAGAGGATATGTCGGCACAAATCGTGCAACGCTTCGGGCAACGGTCCATCTGGACCGACAATGATCAACAGGACGTCAATCCATCGATCGGCAAGAGGACGACAATCATGCGTAGTTCGACGATATTTGCGACAATCATTGCTATTTCGGCCTCCACTCCCGTGCTCGCCGACGACGTCAAGGTCGGAATCGGCATCTCCGGGTGGACCGGCTTCGCGCCGCTGACGCTGGCGAAGGAGGCTGGCATCTTCAAGAAGAACGGTCTCGACGTCACCATCAAGAAAATTCCGCAGAAGGACCGCCACCTCGCGATCGCGTCCGGCGACATCCAGTGTGCGGCGACCACGGTCGAGACCTGGATCTCCTGGAACGCCAACGGCGTTGCGACCAAGCAGATCTTCCAGCTCGACAAGAGCTTTGGCGCCGACGGCATGGCCGTGCGCAACGACGTCGCCGCGATCAAGGACCTGAAGGGCAAGGCCGTCGCCGCCTCCGCGCCCGGCACCTCGCCTTATTTCGCGCTGGCCTGGATGCTCAAGAAGAACGGCCTCACCGTGAAGGACGTCACCGTCGTCAACCTCGAGCCGGCCGCCGCCGCGCAGGCCTTCGTCTCCGGCCAGAACGATGCGGCGATGACCTATGAGCCTTACCTCTCGACCGTGCGCGCCGCGCCCGACAAGGGCAAGATCATCGCCACCACGCTGGACTATCCGATGGTCATGGACACCTTCGGCTGCACGCCGAAATTCCTGACGGAGAATCCCAAGGCCGCCAAGGCGCTCGCCGACAGCTATTTCGAGGCGCTCGACATGATCGCCAAGGACCAGGCCAAGGCCTACGAGATCATGGGCGCCGACGTGAAGCAGAGCGGCGAGCAATTCGGCAACTCGGCGAAATATCTGCGCTGGCAGGACAAGGCCGCGAACCAGAAGTTCTTCGCCGGCGACTTCCTGACCTTCAACAAGGAGGCTGCCGAGCTGCTGCTCGAGATCGGCATCATCAAGGCCGCACCAAAGGTCGAGGATCTCTTCGACGCCGGCTTCATCAAGTAACTTCTTCTAGCGCTGCCGGTCCCGTCTTGCGGCGGGGCCGGCATTTCTCTTCATCGCCCGGATAGACAGTTTGATGCGTCCCCTGGACCCTGTTACATCGAAGCAGCGCGTGGCCTACGGCCTTGCGTTCTTCGTGGTGTTCGTCGCCCTCTGGTCGTGGGCGACCTTCGGCGGCTATGTGTCGAAGACCTTTCTCGCCAACCCGCTGACCATGGTGCAGGAAGGCTATGACCTCTTGGCCAAGCAGGGGTTTGTGTTCGACATCGGCATGACGATCTGGCGCGTCGTCGGCGGCTTTGCGCTCGCAGCGATCATCGCAGTGCCGCTCGGCGTTCTCATGGGCGCCTACAAGCCGGTCGAAGCCTTCCTCGAACCGTTCGTCTCCTTCGCGCGCTATCTGCCCGCCTCCGCGTTTATTCCGCTTCTGATCCTGTGGGCCGGCATCGGCGAACTGCAGAAGCTCCTCGTCATCTTCATCGGCTCGGTATTCCAGGTCATCCTGATGGTCGCCGTGACCGTCGGCGCAACGCGGCGCGATCTGGTCGAGGCGGCCTATACGTTGGGGGCCCGCGACCGCGGCATCATCCGCCGCGTGCTGCTGCCCTCCTCCGCACCCGAGATCGCAGAGATCCTGCGGCTGGTGCTCGGCTGGGCCTGGACCTATGTCATCGTCGCCGAGCTGATCGGCTCGTCCTCCGGCATCGGTCACATGATCACCGACAGCCAGGCGCTGCTCAACACCGGACAGATCATCTTCGGCATCATCGTGATCGGGCTGATCGGCCTGCTCTCGGACTTCATGTTCAAGGCGTTCAACGCCTGGCTGTTTCCGTGGAGGCTCGCATGACGATCCTCAAGGTCGAACAGGTCTCGCGCACCTTCCCCGCGCGCCACGGCAACGCGCCGACCAGGGCGCTGGAGCCGACCGATCTCGTCATCGGCAACAACGATTTCGTCACCATCCTCGGCCCTTCCGGCTGCGGCAAGTCCACGCTGCTGCGCATCGTCGCGGGCCTCGACCGTCCGACCAGCGGCCGCGTCACGCTCGACGGGCGCGAGGTCACCGGCCCCGGCGCGGATCGGGGCATGGTGTTCCAATCCTACACGCTGTTTCCCTGGCTCACCGTGCGCGAGAACATCGCCTTCGGCCTGCGCGAGCGCGGCGTGTCGCAGGACGAACGCTACAGGATCGCCGACGCCTTCATCCGCCAGGTCGGATTGTCCGGCTTCGAGAATCACTGGCCCAAGCAACTCTCCGGCGGCATGCAGCAGCGCACGGCGATTGCCCGCGCGCTTGCCAACGATCCCAAGATCCTGCTGCTCGACGAGCCCTTCGGCGCGCTGGATAACCAGACCCGCGCATTGATGCAGGAGATGCTGCTCGGGATCTGGGAGCGCGACCAGAAGACCGTGTTGTTCGTGACCCACGACATCGAGGAAGCCATCTTCCTCGGCAGCCGCGTCATCGTCATGAGCGCGCGCCCCGGCCGTATCAAGGCCGAGATCACAGTGGACCTGCCCCATCCGCGCTCCTACAAGATCAAGACCACGCCGGAATTCGTCCAGCTCAAGGAACGGCTGGTCGAGGAGATCCGCACCGAGGCGCTGAAGGTTACTGAGCATGCCTGACACCAAGCCGCGCGCCGATGGCCAGCGCGTCCTCGCCGACCTCAACGCACTCCGTGCCATCGGCACCTACAAGACCGGCGTGCACAAGCCGACCTTCTCCGAGCCGCATAAGGAGTCGCTGGATTGGCTGGTTCAGAAGCTGCCCGGCGCCGGTCTTACCGCTGCGATCGACGGCATCGGCAATGTGTTCGGCACCAGCGCCAAGTCCGGGCCGAAACTGCTGGCTGGCTCGCATCTGGAGAGCCAGAACTACGCCGGCTGGCTCGATGGCCCGCTCGGCGTCGTCTATGCGCTCGAGGCGGCGCGCGTGCTCAATGCCGATCCGACCGTCAAAGGCGCCGTCGAAGTCGTCGCCTGGTGCGACGAGGAAGGGCATTTCGGCAGCTTCCTCGGCTCGCGTTCCTATGTCGGCCAGGTGACTGAAGCCGAGATCGACGCCGCGCGCGACCGCACCAGCGGCCGCACCATGCGCGATGCCCTCGCCGAGATCGGGCTCTCCGGTCGCGAGCGCCTCGGCGTCGAGCCGGGCCGCCACGTCGGATATCTCGAGGCCCATATCGAACAGGGCGACACGCTCGAAAGCGGCAAGCTCGCGATCGGCGTCGTCACCTCCATCGTCGGCATCTGGCAATACCGTATCAATTTCACCGGTGAACAGAATCACGCCGGGACCACGCGCATGGCCGTGCGCAAGGATGCCGGGCTGGCGCTGGCCAAATTCTGCGTCGCGATCGACCAGCGTTTTCCTGACACCTGCGGTCCGCGCACGGTCTGGACCACCGGGCGCATCACGCTCGATCCCGGCGCGCCGAGCATCATTCCGGGTGGAGCGGAGATGCTGTTCCAGATCCGCGATGACGATCCGGCCGTCATTGCCCGGCTGGAGCAGTTGCTGCGAACAATGGCGGACGAGGCCAGCGCGAACGGTCCCTGCACCGTGACCGTCGAGAAGATTCGCACCGGTGCGCCTGCCATGATGAATCCCAGCTTTCAGGACGCAATCGACGCCGCGAGCAAGGCGCTGGCCGGTGGACGATCCATTCGCATGCCCAGCGGCGCCGGCCACGACGCGCAGATGCTGGCAACCGTCATGCCCGCCGCCATGCTGTTCGTGCCTTCGATCGGCGGCATCAGCCATCACTGGACTGAAGACACCGCCGACGCCGATATCGTCACCGGCGCGGAGGTGTACGTCGAAGCCTGCCGGCGGATTCTTGCGGGCTGACGCCCTTTTTTGGGCATGATCTTTCGGAAAACCGCGCCACACTTTTCCGGATCATGCTCTAGAACGACGTCCCTCCTCCGAACCTGAACTCCTGGACGACGTCATATTTGCCCTTCGTGATCGGCACGGCGTAGTCGAAGCGCAGCGGCCCGAACGGGGAGGCCCAGATCAGGCCGACGCCGACCGACGACCGCACCGTGTTGCCGTCGTCATATTGCAATCCGCAGGTCGGGCACGCCTTGGTGTTGACTTCGCCCGTGGCCGACCACGAGGTCGGCCCCTGATAGCCCCAGAGCGATCCGGCGTCGGCATAGACCGCGCCCTTCAGGCCGACCTCCTTCGGCAGGAACCAGAACGGCATCTGCAATTCCGCGGACGCGCCCCAATATTTTGTGCCACCGAGCGCATCGCCACTGGCGCCGAGGCTCCAATAGGTGATGTCGCGTGGACCGATACCGTTCGAAGCGAAGCCGCGCACCAGGCTCGGGCCCATCTGGAAGTGATCCAGCATGCGCAGGTCCTGATCGCCGAGCTTGCCGAGGAGGCCGCCCTGGAGATGGATCACGCTGACGATCTCGGAGACGAGCGGCGTGTAGTATTTGGCGTCCAGCGCGGTCTTCAAATAGGTGACGTCGCCGCCGACCCCGGCGAAATCCTGTCGGAAGTCGACCAGCAATCCGTCCGTCGGGTTCTTGGTGTTGTCGAGTGTGTTGTAACTCAACGTGTAGCCGAGCGCCGAGGTCCAGGTCGCTCCGTTCGCCAGTTCTTTCCGGACCGGCAGGCTCGACTCGCCATCGCCGTAGCAGCCGTAGCCATAGACCCCCGAGCTCGTGGAATTGGTCGGGTCGACGCCGCCCAGGACGTTCTGGATGTAGGACGGCGTCGGGTTGTAGGCGAGCGAAGCGTTGGACGCGTTGTTGTTGCAGTTGTTGTAGGCGCTGGCGAGCGAGATGCTCTGCTGATAGAGCGAATAGCGGAGCTGGAGCGAAAGGTCCTCCCGCAATGCAAGGCCAATGCGCGGGGAGAAGCCGAGCGTGGTCACGCCGTAGCTCGTATAGCTGTTCGACTTCTGCTGCTTCCAATATGTGTCGAACCCCAGCGCCATCCGGTAGTCGAGCAGATAGGGCTCGACGAAGGACAGCGATATGCCGCGTGAATACTGGCCATAGCTGACCGAGGCCTTGCCGTAGAGACCGCGGCCGAGCAGGTTGCGCTCGGAGATCGAGACTTCGGCGAGTGCTCCGTCGGTGGTGGAGTAGCCGCCCGAGATCGAGAAGTCGCCGGTCGATTTCTCCTCCATGTCGACGATCAGGACCACGCGGTCGCTGGAGGAGCCGGGCTCGGTGACGATCTTGACGCTCTTGAAGTAGTCGAGGTTCTTCAGCCGCCGCTCGGCGCGGTCGACCAGCGCGCGGTTGTAGGCATCGCCCTCGGAGAGATCGAATTCGCGGCGGATCACGTAATCGCGCGTGCGGGTGTTGCCGCGCAGGTTGATGCGCTCGATATAGCTCCGCGGGCCTTCGTCGACGTTGAACACGACGGAGACGGTGTGCGCCTCGAAATTGCGGTCGCCGCCGGGCCGAACCACGGCAAAGGCATAGCCGCGGCGCGAGGCCTCGATCTGCATCTCTTCGGTCGACTTCTCGACCAATTCGACGTTGTAGAGCGAGCCGGCACTGACGCGCGAATAGCTGCGGAGCGAGCCCGCGTCGAAATTGGGAATGCCGGAGCGGAAATCGACGGAGCCGATGCGATATTGGGCACCTTCCTCGATCTTGAAGGTGACCAGAAAGCCCTTCTTATCCGGATCGTATTCGGTGAGCGCGGCCACGACCTGGACGTCGGCGAATCCGTTCTTGAGGTAGAAGCGGCGAATCAGGTCGCGGTCGGCCTCGACGCGATCGGGGTCGTAGATGTCGTTGCTGCCGAGGAAGCTGAGCAAATTGCTCTCGCGCGTCTTGATGACGTCGCGCAGGCGGGAGGCCGAGAAGGCGCTGTTGCCGACGAACTCGACCGACTTCACCGAGGTCTTGGCGCCCTCCTCGACCGTGAAGACGAGATCGACACGGTTGTTCGGCAGCTCGATGATTTCAGGGGTAACGCGGACGTCGTAGCGGCCGGAGCGCCGGTAGATTTCGGCAATGCGCAGGGTGTCGGATTGCACCAGCGCGCGCGAGAACGTCCCGCGCGGCTTGGACTGGATTTCCGCCGAGAGCTGCTCGTCCTTGATCTTCTTGTTGCCCTCGAAGGCGATGCGGCCGATCACGGCATTCTCCACCACCGACACCACGATGCGGCCGCCCGCCTGGCTGATCTTCACATCCTGAAACAGGCCCGTCGTGATGAGCGCCTTGAGCCCGTCGTCGATGGCGGATTGATCGAGACGCCCGCCGGGGCCCGGCCTGAAGTAGGAGCGGACCGTCTCGGCCTCCACCCGGCGATTGCCTTCGACGACGATCGTCTCCGCCGCCTGCGCGGCCGCCGGCTGCGGCAGCAGTGCAAGCGGAAGCGAACTCGCAATCGATACAGCACTCATCGCCACGGCGATCAGCCAGGTCCGCAAAAACGGCATTCCACACCTCAGCAGCACTTCACATGCCCTGAAGACGGGAGCTCTGTGGCCGCGGTGTGGCTTTGAGATTTCCGCATTGTTTCTACGCGTTGAATTTCGTGCGGGCGGCCGGTCGCGCCGCGGCGTTCATGTCCCGGACAAGCTGCAACGCGCAGCGTTGCGGCGCAGCGCCGGGACCCAGGGCAACACGGCGAGACGCGGCGAGATGGGCCCCGGCTCTGCAGCGCACCGCACCGGACGATGCTTCGCATCGCCGGGAGCGCTGCGCTGCAGAGCCGGGGCACGAGAGCGGAGTGCGGCGCCCGGTCTCTCCACCGTCATTGCGATGCTCCAATGCACATCCCAGCGTGCAGTGTCGTAGGGTGGGCAAAGGCGCACAGCGCCGTGCCCACCAATTCAATTGCGGTGCGAGGATGGTGGGCACGCTGCGCTTTGCCCACCCTACGATATCGAGTTTGTGGCACGCAGCTCAGCTCGCAAACACACCTTCGCGGCCTCGCGGCGGATTTCGCCCGAGCTTTGCTTCAAC
>NZ_AJQF01000282.1:0-65674 GCF_000261705.1 Bradyrhizobium genomosp. III
ACACCCGTCAGTGATCTGTCCGGGCTAAACACTTGACCCGGCCATCCACGTCTTGCCCGGCCTTCGAAAGGACGTGGATGCCCGGGACAAGCCCGGGCATGACGGCTTGGGTGCTCTTCGGGCCTTACCCGCCCACCACCAGATCGTCGCGGTGGATCATCTCCGATCTTCCGCTGATACCGAGGATGGTCATCACGTCCGGGGAGGAGCGGCCCTTGATCCGCTCGGCGACCTCGGCGTCGTAGGCGATCAGGCCGCGGCCGACCTCGCTGGTGTCGGGGCCGCGCACGATCACGGCATCGCCGCGGGCGAACTGGCCCTCGACCTTGATCACGCCGGCCGGCAGGAGGCTGGCGCCGGCACGCAGCGCCGTCACCGCGCCGGCGTCGATGGTCAGCGTGCCCTTCGGCTCCAACGTGCCCGCGATCCAGCGCTTTCGCGAGGTGATGGGATTGGCCGGCGTCAGGAACCAGGTGCAGCGGCCGCCGTCGGCGATCGCCTGCAAGGGATGCTCGATCTTGCCGGAGGCGATCAGCATATGCGTGCCGCCGGTGGTCGCGATCTTGGCCGCCTCGACCTTGGTGCGCATGCCGCCGCGCGACAGCTCGGACTCGGCGTCTCCCGCCACGGCTTCGATCTCCGAGGAGATGCTCTCGACCACCGGAATGAGCTTTGCGTTCGGATTGTTCTTCGGTGGAGCGTCGTAGAGCCCGTCGATGTCGGACAGCAGCACGAGCAAGTCGGCGCTCGCCATGGTGGCGACGCGCGCGGCGAGGCGATCATTGTCGCCGTAGCGGATCTCGTTGGTGGCGACCGTGTCGTTCTCATTGATCACGGGGATCGCGCGCCACTCCAGCAGCTTGCCGATGGTGGAGCGTGCATTGAGATAGCGACGGCGCTCCTCGGTGTCCTGGAGCGTAACCAGGATCTGGCCGGCACCGATGTCGTGCGCCCCGAGCACCTCGGACCAGATCCGCGCCAGCGCGATCTGGCCGACGGCGGCGGCGGCCTGGCTCTCTTCCAGCTTGAGCGGGCCGCGCGGCAGCTTGAGGCGGCTGCGGCCGAGCGCGATCGAGCCGGAGGAGACGACGAGGACGTCGCGCCCCTCCCTGTGCAGCTTGGCCATGTCGTCGGCAAGCGCGGCGAGCCAGGATGCCCGCACCTCGCCCTTGTCGGAATCGACCAGCAGCGCGGAGCCGACCTTGACGACGATGCGGCGGAATTGACTGAGTTCGGGGCTGGCCATGGCGGTCGTCAAATTGCTCTGTCGTTGGTCCGGCGGAGCAAAAAGGGGCGGCGCCGATGCGGCTAGCTTTTGCAGCAGGACGGTGGCCGGCGCAAGGCAGCGGAGCCGGTAAATAGGCCTAACGGCGCCCTTGTCGGCCGAGGCCCGGGCAGTCTATGCCTCGAATAATCAATAACGAGGGAGGATGACGTGGACCGACGCAGCTTCATCGGCGGAGGCCTCTCGCTGCCCTTGCTGGGGCAGGCCAGTGGCGCACATGCTCAATCCGGACCGCTGACGCGCATCATCTTCCCGTTCGCGGCAGGCGGCAGCGGTGATGCCTTGTGTCGTCTCATAGCCGAGCAATTCGGCGCCCCGCTTGGGCGAACCATGATCGTCGAGAATCGTACCGGTGGTGACGGGTTGATCGGAATCAGGGCCGTGAAGGGCGCAAGCTCCGACGGCAATACAATCTTGGTGACGACGGGTCCGACCATGTACCTGCTGCCGATGGTGGAGAATCAACCGAGCTTCGACGCGGCCAGGGATTTCGTCCCCGTGTCGCAACTGGTTCGCTTCGAGTTTGCCGTCGTTGCAAGTCCCGCGATCGGGGTGGGTAGTTTCAGTGAACTCGTCACCTGGTTGAGGGCAAATGTCGCAAAGGCCGCCTATGGGACACCAGGCAGCGGCAACATCCCGCACTTCCTCGGATGGCGACTTGAACAGATGCTTGATCTTTCAATGACCCGGGCGCCCTATCGCGGGAGTGCGCTGGTCATGAATGATCTCATCGCCGGCCATCTGCCGTTCGGCATCACCACGGTATCCGATGCGATCGCGCAGCATCGTGCCAACGGCGTGAGGATCCTCGCGATTGCAAGCGCAGAGCGCTCGACGTTCGTCCCCGACGTGCCGACGCTGAAGGAAAGCGGCATCGATCTCGTTGCCGACGGCTGGTACGGCATGTGGCTCCCCGCCGGCAGCCCGCCGGATTTTGCCGAAAAGCTCAGCGCAGCCGCGGTCGCGATGCTGGCCAAGCCGGAGGTGAAGGAGAAGCTCACCGCGATCGGGTTGATTCCGGTCGGGAGCAATGCGGACGGGCTTTCGAAGGAGCTCGCCGCCAACACGGCGTTCTGGCAGCCGATCGTCAAGGCGACGGGATACAAGATCGAGAATTGAACCGTAATCGTGAAGTGGGTCTCCGCTAATGGAACAGCAGCTGCTTGGCGCCGCGCGGTTGTTTGCGAGTCACTATCAAATCGTCGTCTGCGACGATCCGCGCAGACCGCTTGGTGCTGATGAAAATTGGAATGACGAGAAGGCCAAACGGGGCTTTGCAGGCGCGCCCACGTTCCGCATGATCAATACCGAAGCTGATCTTAATGACCATTGGGTCGAGCTGGTCGCCGCTAGCCGGCCGCCCTCCTTCGATGAATGGCAGCGGATCACCTGCGTCCACTTCCGTTCCGAGAGCGGACGCGTTCACGTCATGTCGGTGATCGACAATGAGCCTGCATATTCCGCAGGCGTGGAGCCGGGCGATTATTCGATCTATGCGGCCGCGCAAAATCTCGGAATCGATCAATTGAGCCTCGGCGAGAGCACGAACCTCGCTGATGTCGAATTCGCCCAGCGAAAAGATGTCGAGTGGTATCGCCTCTTTCTGGTTCCGGGCAAACCGGAGTTCGAAGGACGACTCGTGGACCGCCCTTAAGACGTACCGAGCGATGATTTGGCTTACATCTTCGCGCGTTGCGCGATGCCGTCCTTGATCGCGTCGAGCTCTTTCTCATCCCAGATGCCGATCAGGAAGCCGCCTTTCACTTGGAGCTGGTTCTCGGCATAGGCTGCGATCTTCTCGCGCGGCGTGGTGATGTGGTCGTTCGGATGCAGCGCCCAGTCGAACAGCTCGGCTCGCAACCGCGCGATGATGCCGCCGCATTCGGGGTCGTCGCCGCGATCGACATATTCTTGCGGATCGGTTTCGAGGTCATACAGCATCGGGCGGAAGCCGGAGGCGTGAATGTATTTCCAGCGGCCGTCGAACACCATGAACAGGCGGCAGCGCTCGATCGGCTGGTTCAGCTTCAGCCGCACATCCTGCATGGCATAGTCGTATTCGGAGAAGGCGACCTTGCGCCAATCAGGCGGCGTCGATCCGCGCAGCAGCGGAAGCAGCGAGCGCCCTTCGAGGATGTGACCCGGCACCTTGCCGCCGAAATAGTCGACGAAGGTCGGCGCGAGGTCGATGCCTTCCACCAGCGCGTCGCTGCGCGTGCCGCGTGTGGCGTCGGCCTCTTTCGACGGGTCGATGATGATCAACGGAATCTTCGCCGACTGCTCGTGGAACAAATCCTTCTCGCCCATCCAGTGATCGCCGAGATAATCGCCGTGATCACTGGTGAACACGATCATGGTGGTGTCCAGCAGATCGCGTTCTTCCAGAAACTTCATCAGCACGCCCATCTGGTCGTCGATCTGGGTGATCAGGCCCATATAGGTCGGGATCACCTTCTCGCGGGCATCGTCGCGCGCCATGTTGCGGGAGTAGCGCATGTCCATATAGGCGCCGAACACCGGATGCGGATTCTGCCGCTCGCGCTCGGAGCGGATCACCGGGATCATGTCGTCGGTCGAATACATGCTGGCGTAGGGCTCCGGCGCGATATAGGGCCAGTGCGGCTTGATGTAGGACAGATGCAGGCACCACGGCCGGCCGTCGGTCTCGGCCTCGCCGATGAAATCCATCGCGCGCCGCGTCATGTAGGGCGTTTCGGAATGCTCATCCGGCACGCGCGCGGCCTTGTCGGCATGCACCAGCAGCCAGCCGTTCTGCAAGCTACCGTCCTCGGCCGCGCCCGAATTGGCCCAATGCTCCCAGGGATTGCTGGCTTCAAAACCTTGGCCGCGCAGATAATCGTCGTATTTCGGACGCGGCCTGCCGGTCGGATGCAGACCGTCGTCGCGCTCATACGGTTCAAAACCGCATTCGGCGACGTGCACGCCGATGACAGATTCCGGGGGAATGCCGAGCGCCTTCATGCCTTCGAGATCGGGCGCCATGTGGGTCTTGCCGACCAGCACGTTGCGCACGCCGATCTTCTTGAGGTGATCGCCGAGCGTGGGCTCGCCGACGCGCAGCGGCCAGCCGTTCCAGTGCGAGCCGTGCGAGCGCATGTAGCGGCCAGTGTAGAACGACATCCGCGACGGGCCGCAGATCGGCGATTGCACATAGGCCTTGCTGAACAGCACGCCGCGCTTGGCCATCGCGTCGATGTTCGGCGTCTTCAGCGTGGGATGGCCGGTGCAGCCGAGATAATCATAGCGAAGCTGGTCGCACATGATCCAGAGAACATTCTTCGCGCGCGCCATGCGTCATCCCTGCCGTTTCTTGATTGTTGATGCTGCGCTATCGCGCTAGCGAAGACAAGCCAGTGACGCGCGTGCCCGTAGTCTCACACTCCGCTGTCGTCCCTGCGAAAGCAGGGACCCATAACCATAGGGAGTGGTTTGGCGAAGATTCGTCGCTCGGTACTGCAACCATCCGCAGTCGAGAGATCACGCGGTATGGGTCCCTGCGTGCGCAGGGACGACAATCACGCCGACCACGGCTCCGCTTCGGCCGCGCTCTTGGCCTTGGCCGACACCGGGGCCTCGCCGATCACCTCGACCAGCGCACGCAGGGCTTCCTTGACGCCATCGCCGGTGACGCCGGAGAGCAGCAGCGGCGTCTTTTTCGCAGCCCGCTTCAGCCGGTCCCTCTGCTTCTTCAATTCGTCCGGCTCGACCGCGTCGATCTTGTTCAGCGCGACGATCTCGATCTTGTCGGTCAAGAGCCCGCCATAGGCGTCGAGTTCCTTGCGCACCGTCTTGTAGGCCTTGCCGGCGTGCTCGCAGGTCGCATCGATCAGATGCAGCAGCACGCGGCAGCGCTCGACATGGCCGAGGAAGCGGTCGCCGAGGCCGGTGCCTTCATGCGCGCCTTCGATCAGGCCGGGAATGTCCGCGAGCACGAATTCGCGGCCGTCGGCATTCACGACGCCGAGCTGCGGATGCAGCGTGGTGAAGGGATAGTCGGCGATCTTCGGCCGCGCCGCGCTGACCTTGGACAGGAAGGTCGACTTGCCGGCATTGGGCATGCCGACGAGACCGGCATCCGCGATCAGCTTCAGCCGCAGCCAGATCCAGCGCTCTTCGCCCACCTGGCCGGGATTGGCGTTGCGCGGCGCGCGGTTGGTCGAGGTCTTGAAATGCGCGTTGCCGAAGCCGCCATTGCCGCCCTCGGCCAGCACGAACTTTTCGCCGACCTTGGTGAAGTCGTGGATCAGCGTCTCTCGGTCCTCGTCGAAGATCTGCGTGCCCATCGGCACCTTCAGCACGATATTCTTGCCGTTGGCGCCGTGGCGGTCCGACCCTGAGCCGTTCTCGCCCTTCTGCGCCTTGAAGTGCTGCTGGTAGCGGTAGTCGATCAGCGTGTTGAGGCCATCGGCGACCTCGATGATGACGTTGCCGCCACGGCCGCCATTGCCACCGGAGGGACCGCCGAATTCGATGAACTTCTCGCGGCGGAACGCCACGCAGCCGTTCCCGCCGTCACCGGAGCGGATATAGACCTTTGCTTCGTCGAGGAATTTCATGGGCCATAGGTAGGCCAGCAGGTCTCCCGCGGCAACCCGGATAGACCCGCAAATCGGGCGAATTTCTCGCGATTTCGCCCCTTGCTTAACCAGTCGGCCGGCGCCGGATCAGGAATTTCTGCATCCCCTCCAGCACCAGCTCCTTGCGCTGGTTGAACACGGTGCTGCGAAGCGTCACCGCGCCGGTGGTGCGGCCCGGCATCAGCTCGGTGACCTCGAGCGCGGGGTAGATGGTGTCATCGGCAAACACGGGTTTGAGGAACCGGCTCGATTGCTCGAGGAAGCCGACCAGGGAGTCCTCGACCATGAACGGAAACAGGCCGGCGCCCGGCGCGGTGTGGATCAGCGTCTGGAAACCGTGGGCGAGCAGATGCGGCATGCCGCGGCTGCGGCAATATTCCACGTCATAGTGCACGGGATGGGTGTCGCCGCTCGCGGTCTGGAACGCGGCGAATATCGCCGGCGTCTGGGTCCGGCTCGGCAGCACGAAGCGTTCGCCGATGACGAAATCCTCAAACCAGCGTTGCGTGGGGATCATGCGATGCTGGGTCGGATCGAAGTCGGTCATGCCATGCTCTCTCATTCGGGACGCGCGTATCGCTACCGCGACGCGAAGAGTGCGACAATCCGTTCAATTCGGCGATACGGGCTTGTCCGGCGCGGCCACGTCATTAAAACGGCCGCAAGCGATACTACTAGCCGATTCCTGACGCTCTCTCCGCCGTCATTGCTCCGCTGCGCTCGCAATGACGAATCCCTCACTCAGACTCGCTGCAATGCCCCTGTTCAAGAACCTCTCCGCCTATGACGATCGCTCCGCGCGCCTCGCCGGCATTGGGCTGATGGTGCTGTCGATCTTCATGTTCTCGTTCGGCGACGCCATGGGCAAGTTCCTGGTCGGGACTTATTCGGTGGGGCAGCTCTTGTTCCTGCGCGCCTGCGCGGCGCTGCTGCTGCTCGCGCCGCTGATCTGGCGGCAGCGCCACGATTTCGTCCGCCTCGAGCGGCCGTGGCTCCAGCTGTTTCGCGTCGTGCTGTCGACGCTCGAGGTCGCCGCATTCTTCCTCGCGACCGTCTATCTGCCGCTCGCCGACGTCATCACCTATTATCTCGCCGGTCCCATCTTCGTCACCGCGATGTCGGCGATCTTCTTAGGAGAGAAGGTCGGCTGGCGGCGCTGGACCGCGATCCTGATCGGCTTTTGCGGCGTCCTGATCGCGCTGCGGCCGTCGGCGCAGACCGTCAGCCTGCCGGCGCTGGTCGCGCTCGGCGGCAGCCTGTCGTTTGCGACCTTGATGCTGATCACGCGCAGCCTGCGCAAGACGCCCGACATCGTGATGGCATCCTCGCAATTCGTCGGCACGTTTTCGCTGGGCGCGGTGCTGTCGGCGTTTCACTGGGTGCCGCCGACGCCGAGCAGCCTCGTGATCTTCGCGCTGGCCGGATGCGTCTCGGTCACCGCGCTGTTCTGCGTCAACCGCTCGCTCAAGCTGGCGCCGGCCAGCGTCGTGGTGCCCTATCAATATTCCATGATCGTCTGGGCCGTGATCTTCGGCTTCGTTGTGTTCGGCGACGTCCCGTCAATGGCCACGCTCATCGGCGCCGCGATCATCATCGGGGCGGGGTTCTATATTTATCTGCGCGAGCGCGATTTGGGGCGCGCAAGTGAAGAGATCAATCCGCCGGCGTAGCCCCACCCACGCTGTCGTCCCGGGGCGCGCGTAGCGCGAGCCCGGGACCCATACCCACAGGGAAGTGTTTTGCGAAGGCTCGGAGTGGGCGCTTCGCCCCGCACTGTTCCCTGTGTTATGGGTCCCCGCCTTCGCGTCGCCTTCGCGGGGACGACAGCGGTGATTGAGGACGCGCCCGCGCCCTACCTCACCCGTCTTGCACTGCTCCAGCTCTTCAGCGACGCCCACACGCCGCGCGAGAGGCGGAAGCAGTCGACCGGCGTCGAGGAGCCCAGCGCCAGGAAGCGATGTAGCTGCACGCCGCTCCACTGGAAGCCGCACTTCTCCAGCACGTTGCGCGAGGCCGGATTGGTGACGCGCGCGCCGGCATAGAGGTGCTCGTCCTCGAACTCCTCGAAGAAGAAGTCGATCGCGCCGCGGGCGGCCTCGGTGGCAAAGCCCTGGCCCCAGTGCTCGACGCCGAGCCAATAGCCGAGCTCGGCATTGCCGGGCGTGGAGCAGTCGATGCCGACCATGCCGACCGGCCCGGTGTCGTGCTCGATCAGGAACACGGTCTCGCTGCCGAGCGCGGCGGTGGCGCGAACGAAGGCGACGGCGTCGTCCTGCGAATAGGGATGCGGGAGGCGGCGGGTGTTTTCGGCGACACGGCGGTCGTTGGCGAGCCGGGCGATGGTCCTGACATCGGCGAGGGTCGGCCGCCGCAAGGTCAGCCGTTCGGTGGCGACGACACCAGGTCTCGCCTCAGCCAAGGTCGCGCTCGAGAAATCCTGCAACATGTCCGGCTCCGTGAAAGTCACTAAGTCAAAGTGAGCAAGTCAAAAGAAAAGGGGAGGCCGGTTTCCCGCCTCCCCCTTGGAGCCTTCGATCTCTTGCGATCTCTGGACTCCGCCGGTTTGGTAGGACCGGCGGACTCCAATTTGATCCACCGTCTATTCAGCCGCCTCTGCGAGCGGGAGCACCGATACGAAGGTGCGGCCGTTGGCTTTGGCCTGGAACGTGACGCGACCCTCGATCTTGGCGAACAGAGTGTGGTCCGTGCCCATGCCGACATTAAGGCCCGGGTGCCAGGTGGTGCCGCGCTGACGCGCAATGATGTTGCCGGGAATCACAACTTCCCCGCCGAACGCCTTGATGCCGAGGCGCTTACCCTTGGAATCGCGACCGTTGCGCGATGAACCGCCTGCTTTTTTGTGAGCCATGGCTCGTCTCCGAAATCCTGCGTATTTCTAGATCAATTCCTTGACGGAATCATTTCAAAATTTCTCACGCATCAATTCGTGAATTGGCGTGATCGATTTCGCGTTACTCGGCGGCTTCCGCTGCCGGCTCCTTCGCCACCTTCTCCCGCTTCGGACGCGGGCCCTTGGTGGGCTTGGCGCCATCGGTCAGGATCTCGGAGATGCGGAGCACCGTGATCTCGTCGCGATAGCCGCGCTTGCGGCGCGAATTCTTGCGGCGGCGCTTCTTGAACGCGATGACCTTGGGGCCGCGCTTGTGGTCGAGCACCTCGACCGCAACGGACGCGCCTGCGACCGTCGGAATACCCAGCACCGGCGTGTCGCCGCCGACCACCAGGACTTCATTCAGCTGAATGATCGAGCCGACTTCGCCTTCGATCTTGCCTACTTCGAGAACATCATCCGGCACGACGCGGTATTGCTTGCCGCCGGTTTTGATGACTGCGAACATCGTTTTTTCTCCGTGTTCAAATCCCGGCCTCGCGACGGATATCGTCCGGGCCGGCTTTTTGTCAGTCGCTAAGGGTTTATGCGAGTTTTGTGCGGGCGGGAGTTATCCCTTTGAAAACCCACGCAAAAACAAGCGGCGCGAGAAACGCCCCGCGCCGGTTGTGGGACTTATAGCCGCCGGCCGCGAAGAGTCAAGGAAAAGCGGGCGAAAAGCGCCCGGATTTGAAGGATTTGGCCCGGCCTGCGGCCTTCGGCCGAATCCCGACCGGCTTTGCAACAAAGCGGTTCCCTCGCAGTTAGTCCGCCGGAACAGGTAAGCGGGCAAGGGCTCTCATGGCAACAGACGAACTGGTCAAGACGACGGGCATCGCCCATCACGGCGCGGAGCGGCTGCCGTCGGTGGAGATCGACAGCTTCAACATCGAGATGAAGGACGAGGACGGCTTTCTCGGCGATCGCGCCAGCAAGGGCGCCTTCCGCGACATCCTCGACCGCTGGCGCAAGCCGCTGCGCAAGACCGGGGAGGACCCGTTCGGCAAGGAACCGTCGGAGGAGATCAGCAAGAAGACGCTGGATGCCATCCTGGTCGGCGACGACACCGAGGCCTCCGCGGTGGTGCACAGCGCGATCGAGGATTTCGCCCAGGAGCTCGCTTACGTCACCCGGCGTTTCCTCAAGACCAAGGCCTGGGCCAAGACCGAGCGCATCGTGGTCGGCGGCGGCTTCCGCGATTCCCGGCTCGGCGAGCTCGCGATCGCGCGCACCGAGATCATCCTCAAATCCGAGGACTTCAAGATCGACATGATGCCGATCCGCCATCACCCGGATGAAGCCGGCCTGATCGGCGCGCTGCATCTGGCGCCGTCCTGGATCTTCGAGGCCCATGACAGCATTTTGGCCGTCGACATCGGCGGCACCAATATCCGCTGTGGCCTGGTCGAAACCGCTTGGAAAAAAGCAAAAGACCTGTCGAAGGCCAAGGTCGTGAAATCCGAGCTGTGGCGTCACGCCGACGATGAGCCGACGCGCGAAGGCGCGGTCAAGCGGCTCACCAAGATGCTGAAGGGGCTGATCACGGAAGCCGAGAACGAAGGCTTCAAGCTCGCGCCTTTCATCGGCATCGCCTGTCCCGGCGTGATCAAGGACGACGGCTCGATCGAGAAGGGTGCGCAGAACCTGCCGGGCAATTGGGAGAGCAGCAAGTTCAACCTGCCGGCGAGCCTGATCGAGGGCATCCCCGAGATCGGCGAGCACGACACCGCGATCCTGATGCACAATGACGGCGTGGTTCAGGGCCTCTCCGAGGTGCCGTTCATGCAGGACGTCGAGCGCTGGGGAGTGCTCACCATCGGCACGGGCCTTGGCAATGCGCGCTTCACCAACCGCCGCAAGGACAGCGGAAAGGACCGGGACACTACGGAGAACGGCAAGAAAAAGGCCAAGGAAAACAACAAGGACAGCGCCAAAAGCGACAAGGAGTAACCTTGACTGGTTAGGTTAAGGACCGGATTGCGTTGCGGCGCCGGGGCCGCACGCTAGGGTCGAACGGTCGCCTCACCCTGGCCGGCGAAGCCGCCCTTCCCAGCCAGCATTTCAATGAGCGGCACGGGACCGCCAGTGTTTACCGCGTCTGGCGGTCCCACCCCGATTTTCCGATCGGTGATTCGAACCGCTCCAGCCCCCTTCAGTCCTTGCGCGCGCCACCTTCGGGGGAGCGGCATCTCTCGCAAACCCTTCAAACGGCCCCTGAAATCCCCCGCGAACGGCATCTTCGCCGTCACAAGGCCTCGCCACCTCCGAAAACCGGCCTGATTTTCGTCTCGCGCGCCTTGTCTGGCCCGCCATCCTCGCCTATTAACGCCCCCAACCACAGGGGCCCTGCTCCTACCATGGCGCCTTCAGGAGAGGTGGCAGAGTGGTTGAATGCACCGCACTCGAAATGCGGCATAGGTGCAAGCCTATCGGGGGTTCGAATCCCTCCCTCTCCGCCAGCCCACCGCGACGTTCGAAAAACCCTGTAAAACAAGGGGCGCCGAGAGCCCCCGGATTCGTTGGGGGAGAACCGCGGTGGAGAACCGCGGGCCGTTCGAATTCGGCCCAAAGTGCCACCATTCGCTAGATGGCGAAAGCCGGATCTTGGGGCCGAAATGCCGGCATTGATGCCACGACCATCCCTCTAGGCTGATCGGCTTCGCCGCGAGCCTGACTCGTTGGATCGCCGGTCTCTCGAAGCTGCATACGAGGGTGCGATCCCCTTTGGCCGCTCCATCCCAAAAAGTCCCGCTGCAACAGATGGTTCTGCGACTTCGAGCTGAAACTTCGTTATCCGCCGGGGGGTATAACTGACGTACAAATCATGCACAGATCAGTGGCAGAAGGTCACTAGCTTCATCTCGCTCGCTGTGGTTGTTTTCAGCACTATCGGGTGGGGGATTCGGCATGCGCATCCAATCGGTACGCATCAAAAATCTGCGCGCTTATCAGGATGAAACTGTCGAGTTCGATAGTTACACTTGCTTGGTCGGCGCAAACGGCGCCGGCAAGTCGACAGTCCTTTGCGCACTGAACATTTTCTTTCGGGAGATCGAGAACACATCAACCAACCTGAGCAACCTCGACAAGGAAGACTTCCACCGCGGTAATGTCGACGAGCCAATCGAAATCACGGTCACGTTCGCAGACCTTTCGCGGGAAGCGCAGGAAGCATTCGCAGATTACTACCGTCAGGGTGTGCTGATGGTCACCGCGCGGGCTGACTATGATCCTGCCAGCGGAGCCGCAACGGTCAAACAGTACGGCAACCGCCTGGCGATGGAGGAATTCGCGCCCTACTTCAAGCGGAACGGGGATGGGGCCAAAGCAGACGAGTTAAAAGCCGCTTACGCGGCGTTGAGGCAACAATTCACCGATCTGCCAGCAAGTGCCAAGACGAAGGGCGATATGGCCGACGCGCTCCGCGCGTACGAGGCAGAGCGGGTCGATCAATGCAAGCCGATCCCGAGCGAGGATCAGTTCTACGGCGCAACCCATGGCCAGGGTCGCCTCCGCGAGTTCGTCCAGTGGGTATACGTCCCTGCGGTGAAGGACGCGGCAGGCGAACAGGCAGAGGCAAAGAATACCGCCCTCGGACGACTGCTCGCCCGCACGGTTCGATCACAGGTCAGTTTCTCGGATCGATTGATCGAGCTTCGCGCTCAAGCCGAGGCCAATTACCGAGAGATGCTGGCTCTGCAGCAGGGAACACTCGACGACATCTCCCGCGACTTGCAGAACCGACTTGCGGAGTGGTCGCATCCCGAGGCCACCGCCAAGCTGCAATGGCATCAAGATCCGAAGTCATCCATTCGGATTGAAGAGCCTGTGGCCAGGCTGCTGGCAGGCGACGGAGAGTTCGAGGGTTCGATTGCGAGATTCGGCCACGGCATGCAGCGCTCGTACATCATCGCGCTGCTCCAAGGACTGTCTGTTGCGGACGCCGCCGGGCCCCGGCTGCTTCTCGGCATCGAAGAGCCGGAGCTATATCAGCATCCGCCACAAGCCCGACACCTGGCGTCAGTCCTTCAGGAGCTGAGTAGGAACGGCGCGCAGGTCATTGCATCGACTCATAGTCCCTATTTCGTGGACGGCACGACCTTCGAGCGAGTCCGTCTAGTTCGCAAACGTCGGAACGAGGGGCGGGCCACGGTGCATTCCTGTTCGGTCGACAGGCTAGGACAGCGATATGCAGCCGTGACCGGCGACCGCCCGACCGCTCAAGAAGGGGTGTTAGCCAAGCTCCATCAAGTCATGCAACCGCACCTTAGTGAGATGTTTTTCACTCCCAAACTCATCCTCGTCGAGGGTCTTGAAGACGCCGCGTATATCAATGCTTGGATGGTACTGTCGGAACGTTGGGAAAGCTTCCGCGCAAGAGGTGCTCATATCGTTGCGGTGAATGGCAAGAGCGAACTTATCCGGCCGTTGATCATCGCCCAACAACTGCAGATTCCGACTTTTGTGATCTTCGATTGTGATGGAGACAAGCTCACACACAACAATCCAGATCAGCAGCGATCAATAGAAGCAAGCCATCGGCGTGACAACAGTGCGCTCTTTCATTTGGCTGGCATGCAACAGCAGGATCCCTTTCCCACTGATGCAGTTTGGTCCGAGAGCCTAGTCGCCTGGCCGCATGACCTTGGAAAATGTGTGGAGGTTGATGCTGGAGCGCACTGGCAACCTGCTGGCTCGCGCGCGTCTGCCAATTACGGGAATGTTTCCGGCCTCAAGAAGAACACGCTCCATATCGGTGCAAGGCTCAAGGAATTGCAGAACCTGCGCGCGAATACGGCCACTCTCGACCGACTCTGCGAGACGATCCTCACCTTTGCTAACCGAGCATAGTCAAAGAGGGTAAGGTTCGCGAATGCGTCCGCACCTTGGTCACGACTGGCTGCAGGCCGGTCGTACCTCCGTCACATCTGCGACGAGGACTTGGCACTTCTGATTGCAATTCCGCAAGCCGATTTTGGATCAATCGAGGAGGATGGAGCAACCTCTGCGGGATCCTTGGCAAGTTTGTCTCCCACCACTTCGTTTTCACCGCATTTCCGACCATCGTCCACGAGGGAACGTTCCTTTTCCTCTCTTCAGTGCCCACCCTGCAATGGGCAGTCCGGAGCGGCGCGGATGTCGCCACCAATTGAGGAGTAGACAGTATGCGAGGCATCAGAGCCATCTCGGTCGATCCTGCCGCGCGGTCGATCACCGCAATCGAGACCAGCCGCGAGGTGCGATTGCTGCGCGACTTCTTCAGGCAGAAGCCGAAGCTGGCGGCTAGGCTGCCGAAGGGTGACTCGCTGCTTATCACAGCCATGGAGTATGGGGAGGCCTTCACCGTCGGCGGAACGCGCCCCTCTCATCGGTCCCGGCGTGATCGTCGGATGTCGGGCCAAGCGGGGCCACCGCTCGTCCGTCCGCATCGCCATCGATGACGTCGTCACGATGGTTCGTGGACCTCGGTCGAGATGCCCCCGCGGCCAGTGCTTCCCCCGCCGCCCGCAAACGTGGCGCGCCATCGTCATCGACGCGAAGCTGGGCCTCATCTAGCAGGAAGCTGGGCCTCATCTAGGAGAAGGTCATCGCCGCCCGCATGCCGGCGGCAGAGCGCCTGCTTGGCCGTCCGAAGACTGGTATATCAGGACTGCCGACGGGTGACTACCTGCTGTTGGTAAAGCCCGATCGGGACTACCACTGGCGGTCGAGGTAGGCCTATGACAACCTCTTTGGCCGATGTGTGATCGTGGGCTTCGATCCGAAGACAGACTACTTCGCGGACGTGGCGGTCGGCCGGCTCGAACCTTCAACGTTCATCGGGAGCGCGGCGCCGCCTGGAAGCTGTCGGGGTATGCCGCAGCACGCGATCACGGCGGCGAGCGATCGGACCGTAGGGCAAGCGAACGTGTGATTTCTCACAGGAACGAGTGCTCGGCCGACACAACCTTAGACCGTGTGGGAAAAGTGCGGGAAATTAATTCCCGTTCGGTGAATTTGTTTGCCGTTCGTTCCGCTACGGAAATCGACGGTTCAGGTCGAGGAAGTCCATATTTGGCGGGCATTAAGCCGATTTTTGTCCTCTTTGGGCAAAAGCGGTTTTGGAGACCGACGCTCTAATACCGGTTGCGTTCGACGCCGATGCCATCGGCGTCGAGCCCCCTTGCTCGGCCTCTGCGGGAAAAAAACGGGAAATTCCGTCCCGGCAAGCGCCGCGTTCAGCGAACGCCAACCTTTGCCGGTGCACGTTCGGCGGGAATTTCAGGGGCGCGCGGGCATGCCGGAGCAGGCTAGGCGAAGAGGAAACACGAGCGGTCGGCGCGGACCCAAGCCGTCGGGACTGCCGAAGCCGACGGTCAAGGCGGTGCGAGCGCTCGGCGACGCCCTGCTGCGCGAACGCGGTTCGCTCGAGGCGGTATCCGACGGGGAGATCGTCGAGGCCTTCCTGAACAAACCAGCGACCCGGCGGATGGTCCGGCTTTGGCGCAAGGATCGCGAGTCCTTCCTTGCGGCCGTCCCCGACGAGGTCCACCGGATGGCGCGCGACCTCTGGTTCGCGATGACAGAGGGGCGCCCACCCCCGGTCGCTGCGCCGCCCGTGCCGGCGCCCGACAGATCCTTCGCGGTCGCGCCGGCCGCCCCCCTGCCGCCCGGCCGGGATTTCCTCACGGGTCACGCCTCCCGCCGCGAAGCGAGGAAGGAAGCTCAGGCCGTGAATGCGCGGCCGGCGGCGTTCCGCCCGTCCGCGCCCAAGCCACGACGGAAGCCGAAGGGGGCCTGGGCGAATCCGCAGACGCCTGCCCGGCGCGAGCGCGCGTCGGAGAAACTGGAGCGGATAGAGCAGGAGGAGAAGCGGCGTCGGATCACCTTGGTGACCCCGGCGGATTGGCAACACGCCGCCGAGCCGAAGGCCGCGAGGCTCACCGCGTTGCTGCTACGCGAGCGCAATTGCGCCCTCCGGCCCTACGAGATAGCCGCGCACCTGAAGTCAAAAATCGGCTGGGAGGCCCGGGTTCCGTCCCGCAGGGTCGCCGAGGCCCTGGTTGGATCCAGCATGGGACGTGTCGAAGGCTCGTTCGGGCTGATCTGGTTTCTGGGCGAGCGCCCGCCCCGGCTTCGGACGCGACAGCGCGCCCACGAGCCGGTCGACACGGCGTGGGGGAGGCACAGGCGGCTTGCGCGGCTCGTCTTTGCGGACGTGGAGGAGATCGTGAGGAGCGCGCGCCGGGCGCTTGCGCTCGAGACGATCGAGAAGAAGATCGGGGCGGAGCGCCTCGCCGACTTCGCCCCGGACTGGCTCGAACGAAAAATGGACAAGGTTGCGCGCGACCCCGGTTCGAACATCCGGCGCACCGCGGGCGGGTTCATCTGGACCCCGAAGCTGCCCCGCTGACGGATGGGGCGCGGTTGGCCGCGGCCCGGCTCGCCCGCCGCTCCGCCTCGAACCGCAGCAGCGAGGCGTGGATGGGATCGACCGCGACGACGTTGCTCCCCGCGAGGGCCTCCTCAAGCTCGCGCTGGGCACGCGCGGCACGCGCACTCGCGCGCAGAAGCGCCGGGACGATGTCCTTCTGCTCAAGGCCCAGATAGTTCATGGTCGTTTTCCGGTCGCGATGACCCAGAAAGAGCTGCGCCTCGTCGATCCCGGATTCCTCGAAGACACGCCGGGCGGCTGTCCGCCTGACGTCGTGAAGAATGAGGTCCTGATCTATTCCGGCATCATTCCGTGCCTTCGCGAACTTGCGCTGGAGCTGTGGGTATTTCGCCTCGTAGCGCTCGCCCGCGGCGACGCGCACCGTGCCCTTCCAGTACGCGCGCTTGCACACGAAGGTGAAGATCAGGTCGGGATGCAGATGCTTGCGGCGGTCGAGGATCTCGAGTGCCTTGGGCGTCAGGCGGACCGTATGGAGGGAGTCGTCCAGGCCCTCGTCCTTGACGGCGAGCGTGATGGTCTTTTCGAAGACGGCGACGTCGTCCCACCTCGCCCCGCACAGGCAGTCGGCACGGAAACCGGTCTCGAGGTCGAACTCGAGGATGTCACGCAGATCCTGCTCGCTTGCGGCCATCAGATCGCGCTGCTCCATGGCGGAGAGGCGGCGCTTGCGGTGAGTCACCTTCTCCATCAACCCGATCTGCCCTGGATCGGGCTTGTTCGGGAAAGACGTGCGGAGATGGATCTCACCGTTCGTCTGGATCCGCAGCAGGATGTCCAGATACTTGTTGATGGACTTCGGCTTGTACCTGCCGTTCTTCAGCTGCCTGCCGCTGCCGCTCTCCCGCTTGGGCTGCACGGCGCGCAGCCGGCGGCGGATGCTCTTGTAGAAGGCGGCATCCATCTCGGAAAGCATGACGTTCGGTCCGGCCAACCGGACGGCCCTAGCGATCAGCCCGTCGGTAGCGTCCGCATCTCTCTTTCCCTCGCCCTCCTCCTCCCAGTAGACCTGAGCGGCCTCGTTCAGGGACATGTCGGCGACGGCCCTCGCCGGCGCGGCCGCGAGCCTTCTAAGCTCTTCGCGCTTCGCCTGCAGCCGGCGTACCGCCTCGTCGAAATCGTCCGTTTCGAGGCTGTCGCGGCATCTGATGCCCGCAACCATGATGTCCGCGCTGTAATTGCGCTGACCCGGCCGACGGCGAAGCCCGGGAACCTTCTTGCGCTTCAAGCTCTCTTCCTCCTTCCCGACGCCCTGCGGGCCGTATGACGCAGCAGAAAACCGATCCGGCCTTGCCGCTTCTTCTGGCCGCACCGGACGGGGGCGCCGAGGGTATCTAAAGACCTCTCGACCATCGGGGCGTAGAACGCCTCGATGTCGGAAAGTGCGAACTCCCTACGGATGCGCCACCGCCCGGTTCCAACGATCCGGGAACCGATCCTACCCTGCCGGACGTGCTTTCGCAATGTTTTCTGGTCCAATTTCAACAGCTTAGCCGCAGCAGCGAATCCGATGGTGTGCGCGGTTCCGAACGCCGCGAGCAGGCGCGCGCGAAGGTGGAGGTCGAATCCTTGGACGTTGTCGGGCGGCGGGCCGGCCGGCCTAGCCGCCGTCAAGGATTCGATATCTTCTCCCTCACCGGACCCGGTTGCCCGCATTTCGATGCCTCCCTGGATCGCACCGGATCCGGTCTCTAAGGGCTCGACCTCGAGGCTTCGATTTCAATGCCTCGGTTCTCGACGGATCCGGTATCGAAAATCGCAAACCTTCGCATCGGGTCGTTAGATCGAATCCTTGAAAACGATGTCCTCGTCTGCGGTTCTTCCTGCAGGCGGTCCCCGCCGCAGTGGCACCTACGCCAGCCAGACGGCCTGCGCAGGGTCGCGAGCCGCCCATCTACCCGCGCTGTGGGCTCCGGCCAGCACCTTGGCCGCGATCGAGACGCTCGGAAACGAAATCGCAACGGTGAGCCTGCGCCGGTCGACCACGCCGGGGATCGGAGCCAGCACGCCGGCCGCGAACAACTCATCCCGGCGACTGCGGGTCAGCGCGGGAGCGCTGTCGTTGATCGCCAGCCTGACCTCCGATCCGGCGCTCACGACAAAACGTCCGGCCGCCCAATAGCCGCGGGCGAACAAACCCCCGTAGCGCAATTCGAACTCCTGGCTGCCCAAAGGGACGGTGCTGACCCCGATGGTCATCGGTTCGCAATCCACCGGATCGGTCGGCTCGTCCGTCGGGATCTCGGCAGACGGCGGTGTACCGGCTGGCGCCGCCGTCTCGGCCTCCCCCGTTGGATGGAAGATTCGGCAGCCCACATCGTGCAGCAATCGGAGAGCATCGGCAGCGATGCGGTCGTGCGTGGCCCTTTCCGCGTCCGTGACATCGGGCTCGGGCGGATTCGCTCCCTTCCAGACCTTGACCACTCCGGCTTCGAGGGCGAGACGGGTCAACCGGAACTGCAGATCGACCGCCAAGAGCTTGTCGCAGCCGCACACGACGAAGCATTCGCGGGCGAATGCCTTTCCGGGGTCGGCCGCGTGTTCAGAAAGGCGGCGGCTGGGACGCCTGCTCTCGCCGAGGTACGCCGTCTCGCCGTCGGTGAGGACGTATGCGCCGCATGTGCTCAGCAGGCCGGCGGCCCCGACCGTCGGGAGATCGGACATCGGGAACGCATGCACAACGAGTCGGGTGGCGCGGTCGCTGATCCGGCGGTAGCCCCGGACGCCGCCAAACGGACGATGGATCACCGCGGACGATGGGCAGTCGGTCGAAGGATTCGAGTCGCTCGTGGGCATGTGCGCTCCATCTGATTGAGAACGGACGTAGGGTCTCCACCGGAGTCGGGCGCTTAGTCTCGCCGGTCGGGCGGCACCGATCGCAGACGCCTGCGCGCGCGGGGCGTGTCGGGCGCGGGCGGATGACGCGCGAATATCGCTCGCGCATCGTCGCCGGTCAGATGCCGCCGCTCAACCAGGGCGGCCGCGATGGCCTCGAGCGCCGACCTGTGACGGCAGACGATCTCAACGGCGCGCCCGTGCAGCCGCGCCAGATCACCGTCGACGGCCGCGCGCAACTCCGGGTCGGCCCGAAGCAAATCGATTGACGCATCCGGGTCCCCGAGATAAGCGAGGCCCCCGCCCAGGCCCAACGAGATCCGCAACGCCGCGACGGCGGCCGTCGCGGCGGCGAGGTCGCTTGACAAATCCCCACCGGCGTTGGCGGCGCAGTCCCCCGCGTAGATCGCCACCTCCGCCGCCCGGCCGCCGAGCTGGTGGATCGTCCGGTTCTCGATCGTCGTACGGGTCTCGAGCCCCTTGTGCCGGCGCATGAGGGTGCGGCCGAATGCGCCCGCGTTGCCGAGGACGTCGACGGCCACGACCTCGTCGACGCCGAGCGCGAGCGCCGTGACGACGTGGCCGGACTCGTGGTGCGCGATCCGCCGGAGGGTCGCCTCGTCGACGTCGGGGCGGGGCGCCAGCGCCTCCACAAGATCGTCTAACCGGAGCGCACGGTTGGCGCCGCGCGCCGCGCGCCTTGCCGAAGAGACCGCGGCGGCGATCTCGGCCGGCGAGCGGCCGACGCCGAGCTGACCGATCGCCGTCAGATCGACTTCCGGCAAATCGGCCCCGAGATGGTGGCGTGCGATCGAGACGATGCCGTCCGGGCCGGGCGGCCGGAAATGGATGACGCGGTCGAGCCGGCCCGGACGCAGCAGCGCGGGGTCAACGCGATGCGGATGGTTGGAAGCGGCCCAGACGAACACGGCCCGGCGCCGGCCCACGGTCGCGGAATCCAGCTGCAGAAGGAATTCGGCTATCACCGGGGTCCACCAGCTGGCCGAATTAGATTTCGAGTTGTCGTTAGTGAGGCTTTCTCTTGAAGGCAGTGCGTCCAGCTCGTCCCACAGGATAGCGCACGGCGCGCTTGCTTCGGCTTTTGCGAAAACCTCACGCACTCCCTTGATGACAGAATCCAAATATCCCGCAGACGTTGCGAAAATGCCGGAGATAGAGGCCGAAATCAGGGGCACGCCGAGGTGGTTTGCAACGATGCGAGCGAAGTATGTCTTGCCGAGTCCGGGCGGGCCTCCGAACAGCGCGTTGGTTCCGGCGCCCGTCTCGCTCCATATAATGCTGTTTTTCCGAAATCGACGACCGAGCGCCAGCCCCCATTCACGAGCCTCTCCGTATTCGACGGCATCGACGAGGTTGGGCAGCCGGTCCTCGCGCGGAGCTGCAAGCCGGTGCGCCGTGCGCCGCAGCCGCTCGGCGATCTGCATTGGGCCGGAGCCCGCGCGAAAGCCTGAAACCAGATCGTCGAAATCGAGCACACCCCAGCCTTCGATGGGCCCGTAAGGCGCGTCGGATTTCGTAAAGCGCGCAATCGCCGCGCCCAGGACTGCCGCGTCGGACCCGATCTCGACCGTCAGATCGGCGGCGGCGGCGAGCGAGCGCGGCAGGATGGAGGTCAGCGGCGCAATACCGACGACAAGCGCGCCTTTGGCGAGTTGGCGCGCCACCTCGCTGTTACCCGAGTCCGGCTTGTGGACCGTCCTGTTCGAACCGTCGCGGGCGACGATAATCGCGCGGTCGTTCAGGCGCCGGACCGCGCCTTCGATCGGCGCGACCCATGAAGCACCCGGCACGCGCACCACGATGGCGATAGCCTCGTCGCCCGTCAGCCGCGTCCGGACGGCAGGGGTGAGGGCAGCTTCGATGGCCGCGTCCGCGAGACAGCGCGCGGCATCCGGCCGGGTCGACCGCGAGCCGGTGTCAAACGGCTCTCCAGACTGTGGGAGACCGTCGTCGTGTTCTGTGTCGGTCATGGGTATTCTCCTTGGCGGTAGCGGCCTGCGGCAAGTCCCGCATCGGTGGGTCGGGATCGCGGTTCGGAAAGAGTGAGCGGAGCACCGACCGGGCCGTCGACATCCGCGGACGCCGCGGAAGACCGGCGGACCCGCGCTGCAAAAAGCCGATGCGGAGGGCGCCCGCTCCGTCCTGGGGGCCGGGCGGACGGGGGGTTACTCGACCGATCGGTCATCAGGCGCTCTGTCGGAGCGCAGCTACGAGCCGAACACCAGCGTCCGGGGACCGAGGGCCGCGGACTCGATGTCCAGCCGCAGCAAGTTCTCGCAGGCCAGCGCGCAGACTGTGGCCAGGAGATCGCGTCCCGGGCGTGCGCGACGCTCCAATTCGCAGATCCGCTGCGGCCCATGCTCGTCCAGCGCCATGCCGATCTTCAACCTGTCCATCAGCGTCACCTGGCGGCCTGCATGGGTCCAGACCGCGCGCGCGTTGGAGAACAGCGGTTCGCGGCGCACGTCGGCCGCGCCGCGCTCCAGCATCACCAGCCCGTGGCATCCGAGGACGTGCGCAAGGCAAGCATCCTCCTCGGGGCTGCGCTGCGGCCGGTCGCCGATCCGCAAGAGAAAGCGACCATCGTCCATGTGCAGCACCACGCCAGCGAGCGAAACCGGTGGGCACTCGACCTGCGGACCTGTCCTATAGTCGATCGTCCGGACGGAAGGCGTCAAGGACGCCTGCATCAGGGCGTCCAAATGGAGCGCGTCGTGCACCGGTATCGCCACGTTGCATTTGGCGCTGGTGAAGAACGAAGGTCGCGCCACCGAATGGCGGTCCTTCGGAAAGGTAGCGATGCGCATGCTCAGCTCTCCGTAATGTGCATGTTTATGACGAGGTTGCCGAACGATCTTTCTCTTGTGGGCTGGCATGCATGCCGCCCCTCGCCGACTCGAGGTCGCGGCGAAGGGTGGATGCAGCCGGTGTTTGCCGCTGTCGCGTCAGGAATTTTCGAAACGGTGTTCGGAGGAAGGTGAGCGTTTGGAACGCTCGGCGGTCGGGGCGATTGGGCTCGCGCTTCGTTCTTTGTCCTATTTAGCGTACAAAAAAAATGCGCCGAAGCTGTGGCCAGCGCAATGTATCCTGACGGATCGGAAGTTGGCCGGGTCGGTGCGGGCGATATCTTTCGATAGGGGGCTTAAGAGTCGGTGCCGAGCAGGTCGGCGGGTTCGACGCCGAGCGCCTTCGCGATCCGGGAGAGGGATTCCAAGGTCGGGTTGGCCACGCTTCTCTCGATGTCGCTCACCAAAGCCCGCCGTACCCCGGCCGCTTCGGCCAACTCGGTCTGGCTCATCGTAAGCGACCGTCTCAGATCCTTGACCTTGCGGCCGAGCGCGGCCTTCGTCCGCCTCTCCGCTTTGGCAAAGGACTCGGATCTACCCACTCGCCTGCTCCGCCGGTCCTTCGTCCATGAGGGGATGACCGTGATCGCAAGAGCAGTGCCACAAAACGGTCGGACACTCCACGGGCAATCGCCGACTTCCGCCAAGGATTCGTCTGGACCTCGATGGCCGCTCGCCCCGCGGAAGGACGGCGACGGAAGTCGCGCATGGACCGAGGACATGCGGCGCAGAACCCTAGATGGCGGGATCATGAGCGCGGCAAGCGGCGATGCGATGCCGATGGCCTCTTCAGCGTCCTCCAAGCGGACGCGGGTAAGGGCCATCTTGCGATCCGTTGCCGCCCGGCGATCCGCTGCGGCAAGCTGCTCGTACCGGCTGTGGAGCGAGCATGAAGGTAACAGCGTCCATCCTCTACGATCTCGCCGCATGCCCGCGGCGCGTCGCGCTCGACGCCTTCGGCGACGTCGCGAGGCGAGACGAGACGAACGTCTTCGTCAGGCTGCTGTGGGAACGCGGCGCGCGGTTCGAGAGGGAGACCGTCGCCGCGCCGGGAGATCCGTTCGTGGACCTGTCGAATACCGCCGAGATCGACAGGCAACGGCTCACGTTGGAGGCCATGGCGCAGGGCGCTCCGCTGATCTACGGCGGCCGGATAAGCGCGGCAGATCTGCTGGGCATGCCCGACCTGCTACGCAAGGAGCCTGGCGGTTATGTGCCGGGAGACATCAAATCCGGCCGCGGCAAGGAGGGTGGAGGCGAGGGTCGAGACGGCAAGCCGAAGCTCAGCTATGCCGTCCAACTAGCCTGCTACGTCGACATTCTCGAGCGTCTCGGTCGGTCGGCCGGACGGCGCGCCTTCGTGTTGGACGTTCGGGGCGACCGGGTCGAGTACGATTTCACCAGCCATGCGGCGGGCAGAGATCTTTGGGGCGACTACTTGAAAACGCTCGCCGCGGCCCGCTCGATACTTGCCCGCCGGACCGTCCCGCTGCCTGCCTATGGGGGTGTGTGCAAGCTTTGCCATTGGCATTCGTGCTGTCTCGACGAGCTCACCGACGCGGACGATTTGACGCTGATCGCTGACCTTCGGCGATCGGACCGCGACGCTATGCACGAGCGTATCCCATCCATAGCAGCCTTCGCGGCCATCGATCCCGACTGCTTCACCAGAGGCAAGAAGTCGGTTTTCCGAGGCATCGGGGCCGAGCGCTTCCGCGCGTTGCAAGCTCGGGCCGCGCTGCTCAAGAAGCGTGAGCCGAAGCCCTATCTTAAGACCCCCATAAGGCTCGATGCCGCCGCGTTGGAGCTGTTCTTTGATGTCGAGGTCGATCCGCTGCGGAATGTGTGCTACCTCCACGGCGTCGTCGAAAGACGGAATGGAGACAGCACTACCGAGCGCTACGTCTCGTTCTTTGCGGAGGACACGTCGTCCTTGGCGGAGCGCGATGCCTTTGCGGCGGCTCTCGATTATTTCGCGCAGCGAGACGCAGCTACAGTCTATTACTATTCGAAGTACGAACGCACCGCTTACCGGAATCTTCAGCGGAAATATCCGGAGATCTGCTCGTCGGAAGACGTGGATCGATTGTTCAGCCCCGCACGCGCAACGGATCTGTACGGAGACGTAGTCCTGAAGGCCACTGAATGGCCGACCAGAGACCGTTCCATCAAGACGCTGGCCCGATATCTAGGATTCACCTGGCGCGACCCGAACCCATCCGGCGCGGCCTCGATTGAGTGGTACGATCGGTGGTGTACCCACCGGACTTCCGAGCTCAAGCACAGAATCCTCGCGTACAATGAGGATGATTGCCGCGCGACTCGCGTGCTGCTGGACGCGATCAGAGCTCTTGCTGTGGGCCAGGAAATGTAGAGCTTCGATTGGCCGCGCTGACCACCCATGGCATCGAAGGCTGTCGAGGTCCGTTTTAGCTCCTGGTCGGCTGCGAATATCGAGGATATCGACACTCTCGCTGAACCCCCCCGCTTCCGAGGTGCGGTAAACTCCGCTGATTCGAAAAGAAGCGAGCTGTTAGATGACTGCCTACCGTTTTGTCCATGCGGCCGACATCCATCTCGATTCGCCTTTGCGCTCGCTCGCCCTGCGTGATCCCGCGCTGGCCGAGTTCATCGGTAACGCCACCCGGCAGGTCTTCACTCGCATCATCGATCTGTGCATCGAAGAAAAGGTGCAGGCGCTTCTGCTCGCCGGAGATCTCTACGACGGCGATCAGACGTCGATGAAGACCGCGCGGTTTCTTGGCGAGCAACTTCGCCGATTGGATGCTGCTGGTATCGACGTCTTCATCATCCGGGGCAACCACGATGCTCTCTCCAGGATCACGAAGGAGCTCGTCTTTCCGCCGAACGTGCATCTTTTCGGCGGACGCGCCGAAGCGGTCGAGATAGAGCGGGACCGCGGAGAGCGACTCGTTGCAATACACGGTCTCAGCTTCGCGAAACCGCACGCCCCCGAGGGTCTCCTCTCCAAGTACCGGCCACCGGTCCAGGACGCGACCAACATCGGACTGATGCATACCAGTCTTGGCGGCTCACCCTCTCACGACGTGTACGCGCCGTGCTCCACCAGCGACCTCCTTGGATCTGGCTTCCGCTATTGGGCGCTGGGGCACATACACAAGCGATCGACGATCGAAGGATCCTGCGCCATCGTGATGCCCGGTATCCCACAAGGGCGGGACATCGGCGAGAGCGGACCCAAGTCCGTGACGTTGGCGAGTGTGCTAGACGACGGCTCGATTACGCTCGAGGAGCGGATCGTGAGCCTGGCCCAGTTCGAGTGGGTCATACTTGATGCTTCCGGAACGGCAACTTGGCACGATCTGGTCGCGCGGCTCGATACGTCGCTTGAGGACGCTGCGACCCGATCCGTCAGCGATCATCTCGTCGTGCGGCTCGCGTTTTCCGGAACGACGCCGTTGGCGTGGAACATGAGACGGGACGCCGATCTCCTGCGGACCGAGGCCGAAACTCGCGCGAAATCGCTGGGCGACGTATGGATCGACAAGCTCGAAATCGACTGCCGGCGTACGCAATCTGGCGCAACAGCGAGTACCGACCAGCTAGATGCTCTTCGAAAGACGATGAACGACGAGGTCGCCGCATCGGAAGGCTTCCAAAACGAGGCGACCGACACGGTCAAGGAGCTGCTGGCGCAGTTGCCGCCTGAGTGCCGGCGAGCCATCGCTCCGGACGAGGCCGCCCTCGAGAATCTTGTCGCGCGGCTCGCGGTAGAGGGCGCGGAAGAGGTCCTGGCGCGCCTTTCGATCGGCGACTCGGATGGAGCGCGCTGATGCGCATCCGCAAACTCGGACTTCGTCGGTACGGCAAGTTCACGGACGCTTTCATCGACTTCGGTGACCGGGTCGCGGGTTGCGCCGACCTGCACATCGTCTATGGGCCGAATGAGGCCGGGAAATCCACCGCGATGTCGGCGTGCACAGATCTGATCTTCGGCATCCCAGCCCAGAGCAGGTTCAACTTCCTTCACCCCTACGCAGCAATGCGTATCGAAGCCGAAGTGGAGACCTCGGGCGGGATCCGCAGGTTCTGCCGCATCAAGCGTCCTCACAACAGCCTGCTGGACGAGGCCGACAATCCGGTTCCCGATACGCTGCTTCCCGGCGAACTGGGAGGCCTCGATCGCGGCGCCTACCACACCATGTTCTGCCTCGACGACGAGACCCTAGAGGCCGGTGGGGAAAGCATCCTCGCCAGCAAGGGCGATCTCGGTCATCTACTGTTTTCTGCAACCGCCGGTCTGGCCGATCTCAGCGCCCGTCTCGGATCCGTGCAGGCGGAAACGGAGGCGTTCTTCCGTCCAGGGAAGCGATCGGGAGGTCTCATCGAGCTCAAGAAGAATTTGGCGGCTCTCAACGAGGAGCGGGAACGCATAGATACCCTCGCTACCGAGTACGCCCGCCTAGTGATCCAGCGCGACGACGCGGCCGCGTCCTACGCCGAAGCCATCGCGCAACGTAGCCGCACGCAGGCACGGATGGATCAAGTGCAGAGCTTCATCAACGCCTTGCCGCGGTTGCGGGGCTTGCGCGCCCTTCGCACCGAACTGTCTCCGCTCGCACGGTTGCCCGTCGCACCGTCGTCGTGGGGGCGGGATCTTCCGGCGTTGACGAACCGCGAGACGGCCTTGGCGGCGCAGATGCGGTCAGCGACCGAGACCATTGTCGCTCTGCAGCGTGAGCTCGATGGGCTCGTCGTGAACGCCTCGGCTTGCGCCATGAACAGCCGCATGGAATTGCTGACGGACCTGCGGGCACGGTACGTCACGGCGGCGAAGGACCTTCCGGATCGTCGGCTCGCCCTTGGACTTGCCGAGCAGAAGATCGCTCATGTTTTGACGCTGCTAGATCGGACGTCCGAGCAGGATCCCGCGCGACTTCTCCTTTCCACCGGCGTGACCGGATCTCTCCGTGACCTGATGGAGCGACGCTCGGGCGTCGAGGCGGCTCTTGCATCTGCCGAGGCCGAGTTCGCCAAAGCCGAGGGTGCGCTTGCGGAGGCCGAGGCGAGAGTATGCGAACACGGGGCGGGTCTTGACGAGGCGACGATTGCCGTCCTGTCCGCGACCATCGCGAGCGCCCGACAATCGGACGACGCGGCTCGGCTGCGGGAGGCCGACCGGATGCGCCGCGAGCGTGAGGACGAATTCGCCGATCGGCTGCGCGAATTGCTCCCCTGGACCGGTGGCAGGGACGATCTGTTCGCCGTTATGGTGCCCGAGCCCGACCAGCTTCAGCGTTGGGCAGCGGCCGAAACGCAGCTTTCTCGCGAGATCGACGCCGCGCAACTAGAGTTCGACCGCATCGACACGGAAGCGAAGCGCCTCGAGGCGAAGATTGGAGCGCTTGGCGCCGCCACTGCCGTCGTCAGCGACCAGGAAACTGCGGAGGCCTGGTCCGCCCGCGAAGCCGCCTGGGCCGAGCACAAGAAGGCACTCGACGCAGGGACGGCCGCCGAGTTCGAGACCGCGATGCGGAAACTGGACCTGATCACGGAACAGCGATCCCGTCATGCCTCCGCAATCGCGGACCTCAATCGCGCGCTTCTAGACAGTGCCGATGTTCGCACGCGGCGGGAGCAGGTCCAGCGGCACCTGGAAGAAAGTCTCGCAAGACGTGCGACGTTGATCATGGACGTCGAGAAGTCGCTTCGAGCCGTAGGGAACCGGCTGGACCATACTGTGGGTCTGAGCGGTTTGAATCTTTGGCTGCAGAAGCTCGACCGCGCGATCGGGGCCGAGAGAAAACTCGCGGCAGCCGAGCGAGAATGGCAGCAGGTCCAGGACGCCGCCGCCTCTTCGTGCGAGCGCCTTGCCGAGATGCTCCGCAGGTCGGGCCTCGAGGTTCCGCGGAGCGACGACATGGCGGCGATGCTGTCCGCGGGACAAGCAGCTCTGGATCGCGCAGCAGGCGCCAAGAACCTACGAGCGACCCTCGAGGATCGAAGGCGGGACCTGAACTTCCGCGAGACACGGCTCGAGGAGGCGAGGCTCGCAGACCGATCATGGCGCAAAGCATGGCAAGAGGCTTGCGCGGCATGCTGGCTGGGCGAGCGCGGCAGAGCAGCTACGACCGCCGTCGTGCGAGAAACCTTGGAGGCGCTTGCCGTATTGGGATCGGCGCTGGAAAGGAAAGCAGAACTTGCCGATCGCATCGCGAAGATGCAGCGCGACCAAACCCAGTTCGAGGCCGAGGTGGAAGCGCTCGCTGGAGCGATCGGCCTCGCCCGAGGTCGCCTTGACGTACTGGCACTCTGCGAAGAAATCGTGAACTCCATCGCCTCCGAAACGAAGGCGCTGGAGCGTCGGCAAGAACTCGAGCAGCGGCTCGGCAAAGAGCAGGACAAGGCTCGCTCGCTCGGAAATGACATCGCGGAGGTGCAGAGCCGAACGGACCTCATGATGAAGCACTTCGATGTCGGCTCCCTCGCGGAAGTCGAAGGTTGTCTGCGCTCGCTCGACCGCAGGTCGGACCTCCAAACGCGTCTGGAGCAGACGCAGCGAGAGATAGTCGAGGTGATGAAGGTCGAAACGATCGAGCAGGCCGAAGACGCCCTCGACGCGCTACAACAAGGTTCGCTGGAAAGTGAACTGATCGAACTGAAAGCACGGTTCGAGGACGAGGACAGCCGAACCCGCGATCGCTTCGCTGCACTCGACAGGGCAGAAGCCGGCATAGCCGGGGTGGGCGGCGATGCGGCGGTGGCCGTCCTTGAATCCAAGCGACGCACGATATTGCTCACCATCGAAGAGCAGGCGCTCGAGTATCTCAAACTGAAGCTTGGGATGGCCGGCGCCGAGAGGGCCCTGCGGGCCTATCGCGAGCGTCATCGAAGTTCGATGATGGCACGGGCATCAGGGGCATTCGCACTGATCAGCCGTGGCGCCTACTCAGGACTCGCCACTCAGCCCTCGAACGGCAGCGAACTCCTGATCGCAAAGGGATCCGACGGCGGCTCGAAACTCGCTTCCGAGCTGTCGAAAGGAACGCGATTTCAGCTTTACTTGGCGCTACGTGTCGCCGGCTATCACGAGATCGCACAAGCCCGCTCGCCAGCCCCCTTTCTTGCGGACGATATCATGGAGACATTCGATGACTTCCGGGCGGAGGAGGCCTTCCGCTTGCTTGCCGCGATGGCCCGCAGAGGTCAGGTAGTCTACTTCACCCATCACCGTCATCTCTGCGAGATCGCGAAAGTCGTTGAGCCTTCCGTCAAAATTCACGTCCTGAAGACCCAGTCGCTCAGGGGATGGGCCGTGTCTGTTCTCAGAGAGGCTGGCGCGATCCGGGAGTGCGAGGAGCATGGTTGGATGCAGGACGTCGGCGACCCGCATGCCCGCGAGCGAGCTTTGGATACCGCGCGTCGGGAGCCGCCGGCCGGGTTTTCCGACAGCGCAGCCATAGCTCTGGTCGGTGAGGTTCTGGAGGATTTCGGCGACAGGTGCCCCGAATGCAGCCGAGCATCGGGGTGAGGTTCCGGCAAGCCTCTCTCGGCGCTTAGGACGACCGCATAAGTTTATTTGCCCTGCGGGTCCTCGTCCCACTCGACTCAATGTTCTTGTTATGTTCTATTCCAGCATGAGCGACCGACCCGCGAGCTGGCGCATGCCGAGACCGAAGCAGATGGATAAAATGGCCGCTCTCGTCGGCAGAAAGGTACCGCAGAAGCCCGGTTTGGCGCCCAACAGCGATCTACCGGCAGAGTACTGGCAGGCAATACTGGACGACCCTCGAGCCGATGGGCGGTCGGTCCCCTCCGGAGCGACGCTGCGGCTCAGCCAAATTCCGGGACATCTCTTGAGAGTGGGATGCCGCCGCTGCTCGAGGCTGGTCGAGATCCAGAAGGCAGACGCCGTGCGCCTCTATAGTCGTGAGGCGCTCTGGAAGGATGTCGCGCGGCGGCTCTTGGACAGTACCTGCGCGGAGCGGACTGGGCGACATGAAGAAGACGGCTGCTGGCCTACGCTCGAGTAGCCGTCGGCGCGGCCGGGATGTTGCTATGCCACCGAAACATCATCCGACGCCACTTTCCGGCGGCGATCGCAAGGCGCTCGCCAAGGAGCTCGGCCGCTCGCGCGCTATGACGACGATTCTTGCGACGCAGGCCGGCGAGACCCGTGCCAAAGGTGAGGCCCTCATTCGTCAGGCCGACAAATTGCTCTCCGAGTCGTGGAATGAACGGATCTGGGCGGACGGCGGGCCGATCGACCCTTCTCCCACGATCGACCAAGCCATCAACGGCGGCTATAGCTGGCTACAGATCGAATGCTCCCGCTGCAAAGCCGCCCGCGACGTCGACATGGCCACGCTGCGCCATCCGCCGACCACTTTCGTCCACGACCTGGCCAGCCGACTTCGCTGCAGCAAGTGTGCAAAGGCGGAACGACGACCGGCCGCCACCCTGCTGCAACTGGCGGTGCGGGCGCGCCATCCGGACCAGGAGATTTGAAGACTTGTGCAATCTCTATTCGATCACCACCAACCAGGCCGCCATCAGCGCGCTGTTCCGCGTCGTCAACCGCTACGTCGGCAATCTCGCGACGATGCCCGGCGTCTTTCCCGACTACACGGCGCCGATCGTCCGCAATGGCGCTGCAGGTCGGGAGCTCGCGACCGCCCGATGGGGTATGCCGTCGTCGTCGAAGGCGCTCATGGACGCGACGAAGAAGCGGGCCGAGAAACTGCAGGCAAAGGGCAAACAGGTCGATTTCAAGGAATTGCTCCGGATGGAGCCGGATTCCGGAACCACCAACATCCGGAACGTGACGTCGAAGCATTGGACACGGTGGCTGGGCGTCGAGAACCGGTGTGTGGTGCCCTTCAACTCATTCAGCGAGTTCAACAAGGCCGAGGGCGGCGACATCTGGTTCGCGCTCGACGAGACCCGCCCGCTGCTTTGCTTCGCCGGCATCTGGACCAACTGGACGTCGGTCAGGAAGGTCAAGGAAGGCGAGACCACCAACGACCTGTACGCGTTCCTTACGACGGAGCCGAACGCCGAGGTCGGCGCCATCCACCCGAAGGCGATGCCGGTGATCCTAACGAAGCCCGCCGAGGTCGAGACCTGGATGACCGCGCCGGCGGAGGAAGCCCTGACGCTGCAGCGGCCCCTACCGGACGGGACGTTGAAGATCGTTGCTCGGGGCGCGAAGGAAGACGCTGCGCCGGCGACCACCGAAGTCCACGGCTCGAGCTACCTGTAGCGCCTAGGCGCTTGACTCAGAGGACTTCTCTCGAACAAAAATAGAACAAACGATTCCTGCCGCGAAGGTCTGCTTGGCCAAACTGCCCCAACTGCCCGTCTACTATTACCTGAACCACTTCACCGAAATGCTGGGGTTCGTGCAGCGGACGTACGCCTCCGTGCTTGGTCCGGAGCATCACGCGTTCGTAGCGCGGTTCGAGGGCCTTACGAGAGATGCGCGATGCCTCTTGGTCCGCATGATCAACAGGCGGGGTGCCATATTCAACCGATCCCTGTTCAGCTACCCCGAGATCGATGACGTCGAGAGTGCGGCAGCCGATCTGACCGCGGCCGGTCACGCACGCAAGCTCGGCGAGGCAGACTATGCGGCCTTCGTCTCATCCCTGCCGAAGGACATCCTCGTCACCGGAGCGCAGGCGGCGGGCGAGGAGACGTCCGCAAATCCTGGCCGAAGCCGAAGTTCGTCGACTACTACCTGGAGCGCATCCCTTTTTCGGTCGCCGCGCAGCACTGCGGCGCCCGCAACTTCATCGCGCTCGACGGGACACAGCCGATCGAGTTTCTGCTCTACCTCTACTTCGGCAAGACCGAGGTGGATCTGAAGAACTTCGCGCTGCGCGACCTGGGAATCCTCCGCACCAACCAAGAGACCTCGTTCAGCGCGCGCTTCACCGATGCCGAGGAGGCGCTCGCCTCGTTCCATTACAGCAAGGTTCTGGACAGTCTGGAGGACGGATCGGAGCCTGCCCACAGACGGGCGGCCGTCGACGTGCTCGGCGGACCCGCCTGCATGACCCAGTTCGCCGCCGATCTCCGCAGCCGAGCCGCGCATCGAACTGGGCTTTTCTTCGAGAAAGCAGGCGAAAGGGATCTCGCCCTTACGCTTTATCGGGCGGGGTCTTCGCCGGACTGCAACGAGCGACTGGTCCGACTGCTCTACAATGAGGGCGACAAGACAGAGGCCGAAGCGCTGCTGCAGCGCATGATCGATGATCCCGCCAGCGACGAAGAACACCTTTTCGCTACCGACTTCTATGCCCGCAAGTTCGGCGGACGGCGCACGGGTCTCCACACCGAACTTTTGCGGTCCGGCCGCACGATCACCGTAGACGACACTCATCGCGGCAATCCCGAGGCGGGCGTCGCCGGCGTGCTGCGGCGCGAGGGCACCAAGGTTTTCTTCACCGAGAATGTGCTGTGGCACAGCCTGTTCGGCCTGCTCTTCTGGGACGAGCTCTTCGAGAGCACCCGGATGCCCAGCGGGTTCGATTGGCTACCTCACTGCCTGAAGGATCGCAGCTTCCGCCGGCTCTTCGCCGCGACGATCGACGAGAAGCTGGCAGCCATCGCATCCGGATCCGCCCTCCCGTTGATCCTCCGCACCGTCGCAGCGAGATGGGGCCGCCCGAACGGGATCTTCGGCTGGGATCACGTGCAAGTGGAGGCGCTGCGCGCGCTGCTCGAAGGGTCCGATCCGGCTGGCGTCGCCAGCATCCTCGGCAGCATGTGCGACGACTTCCGCGGCATGCGGGACGGCTTCCCCGACCTCATGTTGGTCCAGGACGGCAAGGCGTCCTTCATGGAGGTCAAGGCCGAAGGGGACGTGATCCGCCGCAATCAGCTGACCCGCCTCCGCCAACTCGGCGACGCCGGCATTGTGGCCGAGATCGGTCGGGTCGACTACCGCTTCGACCCCGAGCAGGATTACGTGGTGGTCGACATCGAGACCACCGGCTCATGGTCGAACGGAGACCGCATCACCGAGATCGGCGCGGTGAAGGTCCGCAACCACCAGGTCGTGGACGAGTGGCACTCTCTCCTCAACCCGCAGCGTTCCATTCCAGCCAAGATCGTCCAGCTGACCGGCATCACGAACGAGATGGTTCGCGACGCGCCTTTGTTCGCCGAAGTCGCGGATTCCTTCATGCAGTTCATGGCCGACGGCATCTTCGTCGCCCATAACGTCAGCTTCGACTACGGTTTCCTCTCCTACGAATTCGAGCGGATCGGGCGGCGCTTCAGATTTCCGAAGCTCTGCACATGTGCCGGGATGCGGCGGCGCTATCCGGGACACAAGTCCTACGGACTAGGGAAGCTCTGCGAGATCTACGGCATATCACTCGACAATCACCACCGCGCCCTATGCGACGCGCGGGCCTCCGCCCAGTTGTTGAATCTCATCAACCAGAAACGGAGTGAGGAGAGATATATCGGCGAGGCCGCCTAGCGGTTCGAGCAATGGGGCGACTTGGAGACGACCCAGAAAAATTCCGATAAGGCGAAATTTTGTCTTGCTCCGTCGGGCAAAACAGTGGTTCATAACGCGCTGGTCCTAGCGAGACGAAGGAGCCAGCCCGATGGCGAATGACGTGGACACCTCCTCGGAATTGTCCAAGATCGCGAAACTGAACGGTGACTTCCGAAGGAATTACGGCACTCTCATCGGTGCAATTTTGTACCTCCGCACCGTGAGCGCCGCCCGCCGAAGCCCTTGGCTGTGGGCTGGCCTGATCTCGATCGCTTTTTCGGCGGTGCTGAGCTGGTTGGGGCGGCACGAGTGGATTTTGCCAGCGTTGCTTTGATGGCCGCGAACAGTGTCCCCCTTTCCCGGTAAAGCGCTCCGCGATGGCGGCGAAGGGAGCTTGATGCAAGCCAGACGTAGCGTCCCGACCTCAACGAGGCAGGCAGTAGAACGTAATCCTCGATCTCGCGATTTGCCGCATCCAACCGCATCACGGCAAGCAGGCCGGATGAGATCTGCCTTCGATAGGCCTTCCATTGCGCAGCGTGATCCGTTCCCCGTCGCGCCAGCCGTCGCGCGACGAGAAACGAAACTACGCGCCTGCCTTCGACATCGACGCCGATCCCTTCCTGAGCGAGCTCCGGCCGAAGACCAAGGTCCTTTCGCAACACCTCCGCGAGCTCGGTTGCGTGCCTCGCCTGTTCGGCAGCCCAAAACTCCCGGGTGCCGATCCAGTCGCAGTCGCGCGGCGACACGTAGCCGATCAGCGCATAGGCCTTCCGCAGTGAACCGAAGTGCTTCACGTAGGAGGAGACGTGATTGAGTCCTAGGGTTTCGTTGATGATGCGGGAATTGAGCTTACCGCGCCGACGGAGCGCAAGGCGAAGGCGCAGCAACATCTCGTCTTCCGGAATCTCCACGCGGCGCTCGGCAAGCAGCTTCTGTGCGCGTGCGAAGATGCCCGGGTCCACGATAGGCTCGATCGCCGCAGCGCCCCGGACCCAGGCGTGATCCGGGTTTTTAACCAGCTTCTGCCCTAAGCGTCGCGAGGTACGGTTGTAGACGGTCTTGCCGATGTAGTTCTCGTTCGCGAGGATGGTCGGGATCATGCCGTCGGTCCACGGCCGACCGTTGTGATTGGCGATGCCGGCATCGTTCAGTTGGCGCCGGATGTCGCTGTAGGATTTCCGGCCGTTGACGAACTGGTCAAAAATGATCCGGACCACGGCTGCCTCCTCGACGGAGCCGGGCTGCAGTCGAACGCGGTCCGATTGCAAAGCCTTGAACTGGCCCTTTTCGAGGAAGCCCTTCGGATGCTCGCTCTCGTCGACCATCAAGCGCCGGAGGCCGTAGCCCACGGGAGCGCCGACGCGGTATCCAAGGCTCGCGACCCGGCAGTGCCCCGCGTGCACCTTGACCGAAAGTTCTCGGCTCCACTCTGCGGCCATACCGCGCTTTAGGCTCTTGGCGATTCCGGAGACGAATGTGCCGTCGTTCTTGAAGAGTTCGGCGCAGTATTCGACCTGCACGCCGCTCCGCTTGCACAAGAATTCGTAGTAGGCACTCTCGTCGACGTCCTGGAAGCGGCCCCAGCGACTGACGTCGTAGACGAGGATGTGGTCGAAGTCGGCTTGCCCCGACTGCACGTCCTCAATCAGCTCAATGAGACCCGGCCGTCCCTTGATCCGGAGGCCGCTGCGGCCCTCGTCCGAATAGGTGCGGACGATTGTAAGAGCGTTCGCCTCGGCATAGGTGGCGATTGCTGCCATCTGATTCTTGATCGAGTAGCGTTGGAGTTCCCTCGACATCCGGACGTATTGCGCGGCGCGACGCGCTCGGGTCCGCCTCGCCAAGCCTGTCCCCTTGGGAACGACGAGCCAGTTACCCATGCACCCCTCCTGCTACTTCAGAGGCACCAAGCCTAGCAAATACACCTCGCGCGTTCGGGCTGGCAACGCCGATCAAACTCGAGGCGGCCCGTTCCATCGGGCCAGCGCCTCTGGTTTATGCACAGCGACGCGGAACAGGGGGACAACCCTCAGCCCTACCGTTTGCGAATCTCTGACCCGTGCTAACCGCCCGGAACTAGCAGGAGGGCGGATAGATTCGTCCTGGCAGGAGCGACCTCGATGCCGATGACGGAGGAAAGGCGACCGGCGATCCGGACGCTGCGCGGCTGGGCGATCCACGTGCTGCAGGAGGCGGGCGCTATCCGCGAATGCGAGGAGCACGGCTGGGCTAGGGATCGGGCCGACCCTCATGCGCGCGATCACGCATTGGACATCGCCAGGCAGGAGCCGCCCGAGGGTTTGTCCCCGGACCAGGCCGCCCAGGAATTGCGCGACGTCTTGAATTCTATCGGCGATACGTGCCCTGAGTGCCTTTCAAGTCCCGATTAGTTCGGCTGTCGCGCTTTTCGCGTGGCAACGGATGCGGGCGAGTTCGAGCCAAGCCTGCGCGAGCCGGAGCCAGCGCTGCCGTTCGGAGCCATCCGCCAGGACGGCTTCCTTGATCGCCTCTTCCGCACGGCCCTTAGGATCGAACTCGTCACCCATGATGCGGAACGTCGTAGCCTACTAAGGTAAACGGCCGGTGGCGCTCAGCTCCGTACGAATCCGGGGGCGGTCCCGCACGCCTCCGCCTCCAGCCGCACTGCGGAGCATCCCGTGCGCGGCAGCGTATCAAGACGATCGGACGAGATCGTCCGGACTGTACGCCGCCCTAGGCCGACCCGGGCCCCGCGTCACTTGCTTTCGGGCTTCTTGGCCGGCGGGCCGCTTTTGTTGCCCGGCAGCCCTTTGATGTTGGACGTGTCCTGCTGCTGCACCGTTGGATTCTGTTGGTTGAGCGTGGTGCTGGAGCCGACCGTATCGCCAGGCTTGGCAGCAGGACCATTTTTGTTGCCGGGTTGGCCCGCGATGCCGGCGCCCGAGTTCTGGGCGCTTGGCGCGGTCGAGACGTCGGGTGTTGTGGTTTGGGCAATTGCGGCCGGCGCCGAAAGTGTCAGAGCGAAAGCAAGTGCGCTTGCGACAGACCTCATGACTGATCCTCCCTTTTGGGGCTTCGAAGCGCGTCTCGCGGCTCCGATCAGTTCGAACGTGCAGTTGCCGCCTGCGTTCCTCTTCAACTCGCCGCCTGAAGCCGCGGCAGCTTCCGTTCGTCGACCTGCATGAGCTCGTGGTGGAAAGTCCGCGCTGGCTGGCAAGAAGATGTCGCCGAATAGGAGAGGCGCAGGCGCGCGAAATTCAAGGGCTCTCGGTAAATGCAGGATGTGAGGGAAACCGACTTCTGCCAAGAGGCCTTTCAAGGGCGCAAATCGAGTGCGTTCTGGAGTGCTGCGCCGGCGGCGGTGTTGTCGAAGATGCACCAGGTCTCGCCGGACGGTGCAGCACCGAGCCGTGACTTCAGTGCGCGAAGGTATGCCCCGTCGTAGGCGGAGTAGTAGATACGCGGCGTTCCGTGGAGCCGAAAATAGCGCAGTCCCGGCCACCCGCCCGGCAGGTCGGCATCTGGCACGCGCGCCGGGTCCGCAGCGACGCGGCTGATCCGATGCTCCCTGAGCCAAGCACCGACCTCGGGCGTGAACCAGCTGACGTGACGTGGTTCGCACGCGAGAGCGGCTGAGGTCCCTTCCCGCAGTGCGCCGAACAGGAATTCCGCGTCTGACTCAACGAACATCTTGCGAGGCGCAAACTGAACGAGCAAAACCCCCAGCTTCGCACCGAGGCCGGCGCTTTCTTCGATGAACCGATCGAGTTCAGGTCGCGCAAGCCGTGACGAATGAGTGACAGATTTCGGCACCTTCACCGAGAAGCGGAAATCATCCGGCGTCGCGCTTGCCCATTTCTCGTAGGTCGAACGCCGGTGCGGCTTGTGAAACGATGAGTTGATCTCGGTGGCGTTCAAGACCCGCGCGTAGCGCTCAAGGTGGCTACCTGCGCCGCCAACCCTTTCCTTGCAGTTTTGAGGAACATTCCACCCCGCTGTTCCGATCCGAAGCCCAGCCTTGACATGCGCGTCCTCTTCCCGTGTCAGTCCGCAACTGTCATCAGGAGCCACGGGATTCCGGACCTCAAGCCGACTTCCGCCGCGCTCCTGCTGCAGGCTTCTTCGCGGCATCCTTTGCAGGCTTCTTGCCGGCTATCGGCATCAGCATCTCCTTCTGGCCAGCTGACGCCTTCTTCGACTTCTTGCCGGGCTTGGCCTCCGTGGTCGGTGCGGCTTCTCGCCCGACGCTCTGTCGCAGCGCTTCCATTAAGTCGACGACGTTCTCGCCCTTGGGCCGTTCCTTTGGCCGGATGGCCTTGCCCGCGCGCTTCTGGTTGATGAGATCGATCAGCGCGGTTTCGTAATGGTCCTCGAATTTCTCCGGATCGAACCGCCCAGCCTTCTGGTTCACGATGTGCTTGGCGAGATCGAGCATGTCCTTAGTGACCTTCACGTCCTGGATCTCGTCGAAATACTCCTGCTCGCTGCGTACTTCGTAAGGGTAGCGCAACAGGGTGCCGACAAGGCCCTTGTCCATCGGCTCCAGCGCAATGATGTGCTCGCGGTTAGTCAGCACTACCCGCCCGATCGCGACCTTGTCCATCTCGCGGATGGTCTCGCGGATCACTGCGAAGGCGTCGTGGCCGACCTTGCCGTCGGGGCGGATGTAATAGGGGCGGATCAGATAGCGCGGGTCGATGTCCGACCTGTCGACGAACTCGTCGATCTCGATGGTGCGCGTGGACTCCAGCGCGATCTCCTCGAGCTCCTCCTTGGTGACCTCGATGAACTGGTCCTTCTCGAGCTGGTAGCCTTTAACGATGTCCTCGTTCGGCACCTCATCACCGGTGTCAGCGTCGACCTTGAGGTACTTGATGCGGTGGCCCGTTTGCCGGTTGAGCTGGTTGAACGAGATCTTCTCGCTCTCGGAAGTGGCCGGATAGAGCGCGACCGGACAGGTCACCAGGGACAGACGCAGGAAGCCTTTCCAGTTAGCGCGGGGGGCCATGTACGCAGAACTCCGGTTCGAGGCGGCTTGGATTCAAGACGAACGGCAGGCGGCAGTTCCGACAGTCCAGCCGCCGATCCCGGAGATTCATTCAGTGCCCGCTGCCGCGCCATGGGAATTCGGCGGGAGCCTCTTGACTCCTCGGAACAAAGCGGGAACATAATCGGATGAACGCCACGTCCGACCAGGCCGCATCGGCCCCTGACGGTCTTGAGGCCGCCGCGGACCAGGCGATCGCGGCCTGCGGAGGCGACGCCCGGCAAGCCGTGAAGGCCCTGATCGTGGCCAACGACTTCCTCGAGACCCAGCTCGAAGAGCTCCGGTCGAAGGTGTCCACCGGCTACGCCCGCGGACGGCTTCCAGGAGCGCGAGAACGCAAGGATGAGGCAGATGGCTGAGGTGACCTACTATGTCGCTCTACCGTTCGTTTTCTCCGACGACGGCGTGGCCGCCGGGGAGCCCGCGGAGTGCCTGAGCGCCAACGCCGCGGTGATGAGGGCCGAGGCGCTGTCCCGAAAGCCCGGCCACGCTGGCGCCATCGCGTTCAGTCGAACCGGAGATCCGTCGAGCGGGGACTTCAGCGACGCCAGGCTGATCCGGAAGTTCGGCGAGGTCCCGGACGATCTGAGCACGCTGTGAAGCTCGACTGGATGAGAACCGAGATCACGCGCATGCGCGGGCAGATCCGAGCTCAGGGGTGCGCGATCCGAATGCTGCAACGGGCTGGCGTCGCGACCGCCGCGCCGAGCTCCTGCTGGACCGGATGCGGGCGAAGGTGGACGACCTCTGCCGCGAACGGGATACCCTGAGGAAGGGGCCCCGAGAGGACTGCTGCAGCCACGCGAAGTTGAGCTGGCTCAAAGCGAACCGCACCGGCTGGTCTAGAGTTGGTTTCGTACCGAGCGGCATGAGCGCGCGCTCCGGTGCTGTTACGGTTGCGGAGACCCGGACTCCTAGGCACTCCGGGCTCCGCCTCAGTTTTGCGACCGCAGACACGGTGTCGGCTCCGAGAGCGACCCGCGGGCATACGTTCGATGGAACGAAGCCCGGACCTGCGGGTCGGACGGCCAAAGCATTTGACAGTTTTGAGAGCGCGATCGGCCTCGGCGGCAATACGGCTGCCGAGGCCGATCTGCATTCCGTCCTATTCCGCACTCGGCGTGGCGGCCGCGTCTCCTGGCGCCAGCAGACTAAGCGCCGTCTCGAGCTGCGCGAGCAGCCGTTCGATCTCCTCGCGTTCGTTGGGACCGGGATCGTGCTCCAGCCGCTCCATGAGCGCCTGCTTGCGCGCAAGCAGCTTTGCCAAGGTCGACATCGCACCTCCCGCGTGTTGGGCGTCTACAAACGAATTGGTGCTCCACCGAGCAACTTGCCAGTCCCTGAGCGGACGAACCGGATCAGGCGGAGCGCTGGGTCCGATCGGCCTCGCTTCGCTCTCCGAGCAGCTTGCCGGTCGTGCTGCTCAGCGCTTCCTCGATCATCGGGTCTTCTCGTCTTCCATCGCCTTCCCGGCCCGCTTTCTTCGAGCGGGTTGCGGTCCTTCGCTCATGCGTCAGCCGTCCTTCAGCGCGTCCTTCACTTCGCTCGCCGGCCAGCTCCCGCCGGCGGGCCGGACACGCACCTTCGCGCTGCCTCCGACCAGCTCGTGCGTGGCCACCTCGTCCTCGGATTCCACCACCGTCAGATCGGTCTCGGGCTTCCAGTCGAGCGTCAGGTCGAGATCGCCCGGAAAGATCTGCCAGCGCGAGCCGTCTTCGAGCTCGACGATGTGGCTCTCGGAGTGCGAGCGGATCTTCATTCGAGGCGTCCCTGAGGCCAAGGCCCGCGGCCGCTATTTCCGCCCTCCGGGCGCCTGGGCATTCGAGTCGTTCGGGTTCTTCTGCTTGTTGGCCTCATGATGCCCGATCACGCAGCCCGCGGCGGCACCAAGCTTGCCGTGCCCGGCCATATGGCCCGCAACGCCGCCGACGATGGCGCCCTTGATGCAGCCCTTTGCGTTCGCCGGTGAAATCGATGCCAGTGCAACCAGGCACGCAGCGGCCAGGATAGGTTTCATGATCGTCTCCACTTTCAGGTTGACCTCTGATCCATCAAGTCGCCCGTGCGAGGTGCGTTCCGAGGGCCGCGACTCCGGCGGCCCATCCAGTCACGCAGCGTCTCGCCCGCGACCGGCGAGATACGGCCCCGCAACGCGCAGCCGTCCAGCTTCCTCGCTGCCGCAGCGCGAGCAGCGAAAGGATACCTCAGGCTGAGCAACCATGCTTCTCTGCGCGCTCACGGCCATCGGCCACGCACCGCATCGGGGACACTTCACCAGCAGATCGTTGGTTTCCAACATCGCGACGGCTCCTCAGTACGCCCCACAGCTCCGCCAACGACCAGAAGAATCCCCCGTTCCCTGCGCCTCGCGCAGGACTGAATAGCCGTTAGCTTCGAGCCGACCGCGCCCCCTTCTGTACCAAATGATACAAACGCCTGCCGTGGCCGTGCTATGGTGGCCGAAAGGGGCTCGGCTCGCGTGGTAGATCGTCTGAAGGACTCACTCGCCGGCTTGGAGCCGCCCGCCTGCGTGAACTGCAGGGTCGAGATGATATGGATCATGTCGACGCTGGTTCGCCAATCGTCCGCAAGCACGATTTTGCATCGCTTCGTCTGTCCACGTTGCAATGGCGTGAACGACGTAGAAACCGAGTTCAAGCCGATACGCGTTCTCCCCGACAAGCTGACGAAATGGCGCGGAGCGGCCAACGCGGCTTGAGACGCATAGGCAATGGGGAGCGCACGTTGTCGATCGGAACATGGAGCCCGGAGGGCACGTTGCTCCGATGAAAGCGATCCGGCCGTACAAATGGCGATCGCGTCGGCGGTGAGCCGGGTGGACGTGGTCGCGAAGGTCCACGACCGCTTGCGCGATACCGCCGACAGCAGCCGCATCGCGCTCGCGCCGTACATCCAGTCCCTGTGCGGGAGCCTCGCCGACTTCCATCGCGGCGTCCGCGCCATCACGATCGGCGTTCGCTGCGACCATATAGAGGTGCGAAGCTCGCAGGCGGCCTCGATCGGGCTGATCGTCAACGAACTCGTGACGAACTGCTTCAAGTATGCGTTTCCGGAGAGGCGCAGCGGCGCAGTGCAGGTTGACGTTCGCGCCAGGAACGGCCACGTCCTAGTGACGGTGCAGGATGACGGCGCGGGCTGTCCGGCCGAAGTCAAGAGCGGGCTAGGCACCCGGCTCGTCAGCCTTCTCGCGACGCAGATGAAGGGCACCGTGGTGAGACGGCCTCTTCCGCAGGGCTGCGAGGTGCAGGTCTCCCTCGCACTCGACGCCTGACTCCCGCGCGCATCAAATTGAAGCTGGCCGGGACCGCAGACCGGTTGTCATAGACCGTGGAGAACGACCCAGCCATTGACCTGCGGCGGAGACCCGCGTGGCAAGCAGGCTGATCCGGAGGTCGGCGACGCCTCACGATCTGAGGGGCAGGGCGCTCCCGTAGGGCAGCCGCTGCACCGATCCCAGCGACTCGCTGCCAACCCCCGGCCGCGGCGGCAGGACGGAACGATTCCGGCGGTGCGCGTTGAGTCCGCATGTGTGCCGTGGCGTTGCGTCAGTCTCGTTCGGGAGTACCGCGCGTTGCCGGCGCGCGCAAAGCTGCTATTCCAGGTTATATCGAGCCGTGTGATCCCACGTTGCGCGAGAAACCGCCACGTGGTCAGGATTGGGTCTACGAAATCAAGGCCGACGGCTACCGTGCGCAACTGCATCTGGAAGCTGGCGATGTCACCGTCTATTCGCGCACGGGACTCGATTGGACCGAGCAGTTTTCCTCGATCGCAGCCGCGGCTCGCGAGCTGAAGGCGAAGAGCGCGATCATCGACGGTGAGGCCGTCGTCTACGGCCCGGGCGGCCTGCCCGACTTCCAGCAACTTCGGCGCGAGCTCGGGCGCAAACGCAGCGAGCGTGTGCGCTATCACGCCTTCGATCTCCTGCACCTCGACGGGTACGATCTACGCGGGGCGGCGTATGAGGATCGCAAGCAGTTGTTGCACGAGCTTCTGAAGGCGGCGCCGGAGACCTTCATCTACGTCGAGGCTCTCGAAGCCGACGGAGACAAGGTCTTCTTGAAAGGTTGCGAGCTCGGTCTCGAAGGTCTGGTCGCCAAACGGCTCGGCCAGCTCTACCGCTCGGGCCGGCAGGAGACCTGGATCAAGCTCAAATGCAAGAAGAGCGAGACGTTTCCGATCGTCGCGTTCGTCGAGAAGCTCGGAGCTCACCCGCGCAAGATAGCCTCCCTTTACGTGGGCCGCCGTGAGAACGGCAAGCTGCTCTACGCGGGCAAAGTGCGCACCGGCTACACCGAGGCAGCCGCGCGCGAATTGCGCGAGCGGCTGGATCCGCTGATCCGCCGCACATCGCCGCTGGACATGAAGGTCAAGAAGCCGAAGGCCACCTGGGTCGAACCGAGCGTGAATGCCGAGGTGGAGTATGGCGCGCTGACCGACGATGGCCTGCTGCGAGAGGCCGTCTTCAAAGGACTTCGGGACGATCTTCCGATGCGTAAGGTGAAGGCGCCGCGCCTGGTGCCCTCTTCCGGACGGCCGAAGCTGGGCATTCCCAAGGAAAACATCCTGCAGCTTCTTCCCGACGCGGTCGTGCCTTCCAAGGAAGAGCTTGCGGACTACTGGGAGCGGGTATGGAAGAAGGCGCTCCCGCATCTCGGCCACCGGCCTCTCAAGATGGTGAGGCACCTTCACGGCACCACTTTCTACCACAAGGGGCCGCTTCCGAAGGATATTCCGGAAGCCGTCCACCAGCTTCGCATCCAGAAGCGCGAGGGAGGCCAAGGCACGCGCCTGTGGGTCGACAGCCTGGATGGCTTCCTTGGCCTGGTGCAGATCGGAGCCGTCGAGCTGCACCCCTGGAATTCGACGATCGAGGATATCGAGCACGCGGACCGCATCGTCATCGATCTCGATCCCGGCGACGGCGTTGACTGGGGGCAGGTCGCCGACACCGCGCTCGAACTCCGGGCCTTCATGAGGCGCGAAGGACTGAACGCCTGGCCGAAGCTGACTGGCGGCAAGGGCATCCATCTGGTGGCCCCGCTTGATACGCCGATGCTGCACGATCAAGCGCATCGCTTCGCGCGCCGCCTCTGTTCCGACTTTGCCGCGCGCCAGCCCGAGCGCTACCTCCTTTCGGCGCAAGCGAGGCGCAGCGGCCGGATCTTCCTGGATTACCTGCGCAACGGACGCGGCACGACCGCCATCGGCACCTATTCGCCGCGAGCGCGCCCATCCTTTCCGATCGCTGCGCCCGTCACCTGGGCGCGCATCGAGAATGGCGTCAGGCCGGACGCGTTCACGATGGACAGCCCATTTCGGGCGAAGCAAAGGAGGCCCTCATGACGGACGCCTTCGACCGTTGGATCGAATGGGCCAACAAAAAGCCCGGCGACAGACCAGGGCTCCCGTCCGAGATCCACGCCACTCTCGCCTCTCTCCCTCGAGAGGATCGTGTCGACCGGCAGAAGGTCAACGCCGCCGTCGAACATCGGGCCGAGCTGACTCGGACCGGAAGGACGGCCTGGCTTTATCTCAACGACTACGAGCATGGAAAACAGCGGAATGTCGGCGATCCGGAATGGGTAAAGGTGTTCGCGTCCGCAGAGGCGGCCGACCGATGGTTCGACAAGCACGATCCGGAGGGCGTTGCCTGGGAATACGAGGTCGATGGCGGGCAGCGGCAAACTTCCGTTTGGATCCATCTAGCCGATGAGAACTCCCGAGCGATCGGCGACGCCTCCTGGGCCAAGCTCTTCGCCTCCAAGCAGGCCGCCGACAAGTGGCTCGAGCAGAACGCTCCCAACGGTAGGGCCTGGTCATATCCGGTCGACGATTGAGCTGAGCACAAGCGCGCGGGCATCGGTTGGTCCGGGGCGAAGCGGCAGCCCGCAGCAGGGCTCTAATGGGCCGATGCCAGCCGAAAAGCCCGTGAATCGCTTGTTTTTCAAGTACCTCCTGGCGAGATATCGTGCCAAGCCATATCCATGCTTCGGGACACCACGAATCTGGCCGCGATGGCGGAGGCCTTGAGCCGGTCGGCGGACTACCGGGTGCTGCGGCGCCTGGTGCCGCGGCCCGCGTACCAGCCGACCGTCGGGCAGGATTGTAGGACGGGCATCCTTCTGGACACCGAGACGACCGGCCTCGACCACGCCAAGGACGAGATCATCGAGCTCGGGATGGTTAAATTCGACTACGCTGCGGACGGGCGGATCATCGGTGTCCGCGACACCTTCTCCGCCTTCAACGAGCCTAGTGTGCCGATTTCCGCGGAAGTGACGGCACTCACGGGCATCACAGATGAAGACGTGGCCGGCCACAAATTCGACGATGCGGCTGTGACCTCATTCGTCGACGACGCAGTCATCGTGATCGCACATAACAGCAGCTTCGACCGGATGTTCGCGGAGCGCTACTGGCCTGTGTTCGAGCACAAGGCCTGGGGCTGCAGCATGAGTGAGATCGACTGGCGCAAACACGGCTTCGCGGGCTCGCAGCTCGGCTATCTGCTGCACGGAGCCGGCTACTTCCATCAGGCACACCGGGCGGTCGACGACTGCCACGCTCTGCTGGAGGTTCTCGCTCTCGAACTGCCGACGACGGGCTCGCCGGCGCTGGCCCTGCTGCTGGAGACCGCCCGCAAGCCGACGATGCGGGTGTGGGCGGAGCAGACCGCGTTCGAGCTCAAGGACTCGCTGAAGCGGCGAGGCTATCGCTGGAACGACGGGAGCGACGGGCGCCCCAAGTCCTGGTTCATAGACGTCCACGAGGCCGCTCTCGACGACGAGATCGCCTTCCTTCGTACCCAGATCTACATGCAGGACGTCGAGCCAACCGTGCAGAGGCTGACCGCCTTCACGCGGTTTTCCGGCAGGATTTGACGGAATCTAGCGGCCGAGGCGCTTCTCGACGCGCTTGCGGGAATTCCCGACCTTCTTGACGGCTTTCTTCACCGCCGATGCCGAGCGGCCGGTCTTCTTCGCTTCGTAGCGGATTTCATAGTCCTGTCCCTTGGCTACCCGCGCTCGGTCCTGTTTGCGCCCTCGCGCGGTCTTCTTCTTTGCAGCCATCGGGTACTCCTATCGCGAATGATTAATGAGGGTGCAACGCCGCCAGGATTCGCAGGTTCCACACCCGTTTCCTACCTGCCGGCTGACGGGCCGGGTTGTTGCGGCGAGCGCCGTTTATACGGCCCATGAGCTGCTCGCCGCGTCTCCCGCAAGCTGGAGGCCCGCTTCCGAACCATAGACGACAACGGACGTTATCGAATCATGTCAGATGCCTTTGACTATTTTCGTGCCTATGCCGTCCGGGCTCTGTGCAAGGCCCGCTCGATGCCGCAGGGCAAGATGAAGCACCTGCAGCTTGTGGTGGGACGAATTTATAACCTCCTGAAGAAAGAGGCCGCTTACGCTCCAAACATGCAGCACCTCGAGGACTTCCGCGCAGCGCAGAAGCTCGAGAGGTCGCTCGATCGGGAGGCTGACGTGGTCGCGAGCGATCGACGTCGTGTCGCTCCACCGGCATCGCAGCACATGGGGCGGGAGGCTCATTGAGTGCCAGCCCTCGACACCCGCGCGGTAGCAGGCCTCCTTCGAGAATATGCGCAGCGCAGCGCCTTGCGCGGCGGCAATCCGTACCGCGTAAAAGCCTACGCTCGGGCCGCGGATAGCCTGACGGCTCTTGCCGACCCGCTCGATGTGCTCATCGCCGAGGACCGGCTCACCGAGATCCCGGGCGTCGGCGATGCTATTGCCGACATCATCACCAAGGTTCACAAGACGGGCAGTCACCCCAGCCTCGAAAAGCTGCGGAAGGAGATTCCGGCGGGCGTGCTCGAGATGCTCGCTGTACCCGGCCTTCGTCCGGAGAAGGTGCTGCGCCTGTACAAGGATCTCGGGATCGGCTCGCTCTCGGAGTTGGAGGCCGCCGCCAAGGGCGACCGCATCAAGAAGGCGAAAGGACTCGGCGCCGCGCTACAGACCAAGATCCTGCAGAACCTCGCGATCGCCAAAAGCGGAGAAGGCCGCCTCCACCTGCACCGCGCTGCCGCGCTGCTCGCGCATTCGAAGGACTCGATCCGCACGTCACGCCCCGAACTCAAGCGTGTGACAATCGCCGGCGATTTCCGCCGCGGCTGCGAACTCGTCGGCGATCTCGCAATCGTTGCGGAGGCTGCCAAGCCGGACAAGACGTCCGTGCCATCGGCCGAAGGACTGCAAGTCCGCGTGTCCGACCGAAAGCACTTCGGTGCTGCCCTTCTCTTCGCCACCGGCTCCGCCGCTCACATCGAGCAGCTCCAAGCCTTGGCCGCCGAGAAGGGCATGCGGCTGGACCCTGGCGGCCTGCACGAGGGCGGCACGCTGATCGCCGGCGAGGAGGCGGACATCTACCAGGCGCTCGGGCTGCCCTTCATCGATCCCGAGCTCCGCGAGGGCCGCGGCGAGCTCGAACTGGCTCTGAAAGGCAAGCTCCCGAAGCTCGTCACCGACCAGGACCTGCGCGGCATTCTTCACTGCCACACCGATGCCTCCGACGGCACCGAGACGCTGGAGACCATGGCTAAGGCCACGCGCCAGCGCGGCTTCGAGTACTTCGGCGTGGCGGACCATTCCAAGTCTGCCCACTATGCCGGCGGTCTCTCCGTTGAGGTGATCGCGCAGCAGCACCGGGAAGCCAATCGACTGAACAAGCGCTTTGGCAAGGACTTCCGGATCCTCAAGGGTATCGAGTCCGACATCCTGGCGAACGGGTCGCTCGACTATGACGACGACGTTCTCGAGCGCTTCGATTTCGTGGTCGCCAGCATCCATGGGCGCTTCAAGCTGGATCGCAAGGCGCAGACGCAGCGCCTGCTTCGGGCCATCTCCGACCCTCACACCACCATCATCGGCCACATGACGGGGCGGCAGCTCCAGCGACGGCCGGGCTACGAAATCGACGTAGAGAAGGTGCTGCGGGCGTGCGCCAAGCACGACGTTGTGGTCGAGATCAATGCCCACCCATGGCGTCTCGACCTGGACTGGCGTTGGCACCAGGCCGCCCTCGACTTCGGTTGTATGCTGAGCATCAATCCCGACGCGCACTCGATCCCCGAACTCGACCACATGCACTGGGGCGTTCAGATGGCCCGCAAGGGCGGTGTCCCTGCCGACCGGGTCCTGAACGCGATGACGCTCCCGGAGATCACGCGCTATCTGCGTCAGAAGCGGCGCTCGCTCGCGCGCGCCGCCTGATGTCGCAGGGGCACGATCTGGCGCTCGCGGGCAGGGTCGTGGCGGTCGCCGCCGAGCGCGGGCACCACTTCAGCAAACCAACTCAGGAGCGCATAATGCTGGTGCAAGGCCACGGCGTCGAAGGCGACGCCCACGCCGGCCCTTTCGTCCGGCACCGCTATTTGGCACGCCGCCGGCCCCGCCTGCCCAATCTCCGGCAAGTCCACTTGATCCCGTCCGAACTCTTCCCGTCCCTCCTAGAAGCTGGCTTCGAGGTTGGCGCAGGCGACCTCGGCGAGAACGTCACCACCGCCGGATTGGATCTCGAACGGATGCCACTCGGGACCCTGATTGAGCTCGGGCCGTCCGCGGTCGTCGAGCTGACGGGCCTCCGGACGCCCTGCGTCCTCATCGACCGCTTCCGATCTGGCCTCAAGCGGCAGGTCCTCTCGTCGGCGCAAACGGGCCCTCCGTTCAAGTCCGGGGTGCTGGGCGTGGTACGGGTTGGCGGGACGGTCGCGGCTGATGATATCGCGCGGGTTCGCCTTCCATCCTCCTCGTTTCGGCCGTTGCCGGCCCTGTAGAGAGATCGAACCATGGCCCGACAATCGACCCTGCCTCGTCGCCTGCAGCCCATGCTGGCCACGCTGACGGACGCGCCGTTCGACGATGCCGATTGGGTCTTCGAGGACAAATACGATGGCTTTCGTATGGTCGCGGAAGTCCGGGGTGGTCGGGTCGCGCTCTACAGCCGCAATGGAAAGATCATCAGCCACTCCTACGTCGAGGTCGCGAAAGCGCTAGAGGGCGTGAAGGCGGATGCCGTGATCGATGGCGAGCTCGTCGCGATCGGCAAGGACGGCGCATCCCATTTCCAATTGCTCCAGAATGCCCTGCGCCATGAGGCCAAGCTTCTGTACTGCGCGTTCGACCTCATGTTCGCGGACGGCGAAGACCTACGCGCGCTGCCGCTCCTCGAGCGCAAGAAGCGGCTCAAGAGCATCCTGCCGCGCCACAAGCTGATCGCATTCAGCAACCACCGCAAAGGCAAGGGAACTAAGTTCTTCGCAGAAGCCGAGCGGAGACATCTCGAAGGCATCATGGCCAAGCGCGCCGACAGCGCGTACGCCTCGGGACGCCGGACCGCTGATTGGCTGAAGGTGAAGACGGCACAGCGGCAGGAGGTCGTGATCGCAGGGTTCACGGCGCCTAGGCGAACCCGGCCTTTCTTCGGCGCTCTCGTGCTGGCGGTACGCGAGGACGAGGCATGGAGGTACATTGGCCACGTCGGCACCGGCTTCAGCCACCAGGTTCTCGGAGAGCTTCACGGCAAGCTCCTGAAGCTCAAGACGCCCAAGTCGCCCTTTCCCGCCAAGGTAAAGGATGAGCAGGTCACGACCTGGGTGCGTCCTTCGTTGGTCGCGGAGGTGAAGTTCGCCGAGTGGACCAGCAAGGGAGAGCTGCGCCAGCCAGTCTATCTCGGCCTGCGGTCCGACAAACAGGCTAAGGACGTCGTTCGCGAAAGGAGTTGGCCGCGAAAATAAGGCACCCGAGGCGGAGCAAAAACTCCTGGTCAGCCGGCTTCGCGCTCGGCTGCTGAAGGCCAGGGCGGCAGGGGCGGTAGCCCTAGAGCCTTGCGGACTGGTCCGAACGATCTCCGGTGAGCTGCGCATGCACCAAGCCTGGCGAGAGCTTCGTAATGAGCTGGCACCGGATAGCCCTTGTGATCCGCGAAGCCGTAGCCGGGATATCGGACGTCGAGAGTCCGCATGACCGTGTCGCGCTCGACTTTCGCGAGGATCGACGCCGCAGCGATGCTGGCTGACTTGGTGCCCTTGATGATGGCCTGCTGGGGGATATCGATCTCCTTCAATCGCTTGGCGTCGATCAGCAAGTGCTGCGGCGCAAGCCCTAGGCCATGTACCCATAAACCCAGCGCCGAGATGCGACAAGGCGATGTCCGCCACCGCAATAGCGACCAAGTCCGTGCCGCAGCGCAATATGTCGCGATGGCCCAAAGTAGACATACGGTTTGTCACTTTCGTTTCGCCGTCGGCTTTGCGAGCTCACGGGCGCTGTCAATGACGATCTGCACAAGCGGGCTGACGGCGCGATCCTTAACAGTGACGATCCCGTTCGGTCGACGTGCCGCCGGCAGTTCAACGGGCAACACCTTAAGCGCTGCCCTCTTGGTGAGAAATTTCAGTGCGGAAGACGGGAAAACCGTGATGAACCGCCCTGTCTCCAGCAAGCTGACCCGCATATGGGGGGAATCAGTGACGACCGTCGCGCGTGGATATTCAAATCCGCCGGCGCGAAAGGCTTGCGTGATGATTGATCCGATCACGCTCTCCCGCGGTGGAAGCACCCAACGTTCCTCCGCCAGATCCGAGAGTTGGATGTCGCGGCGCCGCGTCCAAGGATTTTTCGCACCAGCCGCGACGACATAGTGATCTTCAAAAAGAAATTCGAAATGCAACCGCTCGTCAGTCATCGGGCCGCTGCTCCGCACGATTAACAGATCGACTTTGCGCTCGCTAAGATCGCGGTGCAGTGTCTCTAGGTAGCCGGTCAAGAGCTGAAATCTGATCCGCGGATGACGCCGGGAGAGCCGATCGATGAGAGCGGAGACGAAGCTCGCCGCCAGAAAAGCCGTGGTTCCAATCCGCACTTCACCAGCGGTGGGGTCGGCCAGAAATTCGATGCTCTTCACACCGCGGCGTAGTTCGTCGAAGACGGCGCTACCGCAATCGAGCAGGGCGCGGCCGCACTCCGTCGGTTCTATCCCTCGCCGGTGGCGATCCAACAAGCGGACGCCGAACGCATGCTCAAGCTCCGCGATCGATCTCGAAATATTAGGCTGGGTGGTATCGAGTATGAGCGCCGCCTTGCCCATGCTGCCAGCCTGCACCACCGCCATCAGCACATGCAGGTCCTGCAGCTTCATTCGTTTTCCGATGCGATCACTCATCTGCATGAGAGTACCCATTTCCGTTTTGAGATGATCTCATCAGACAATAGCCTTATGCGCTTATGACAGCATCAACTATCTTCAGCGCGTTGAAGAGAGCCGGTGCGAGTGCAGGTTCGACGGAGCAATGCGTATGACGCCCTCCCGACGTCAATTTCTGCACCTCGCAATGGGGATGGCTGCGCCACCTCTGCTGTCGGGCTTGGCTCGGGCCGATACTTACCCGTCCCGGCCAGTGCGCATCATGGTTGGCTTCGCCGCGGGCGGGCCAAATGACATCCTTGCGCGTCTGGTGGCGCAATGGTGCTCGGAGCGGCTGGGCCAGCAATTCATCGTCGAGAACCGACCCGGAGCGGGAAGCAACATCGCCACTGATGCGGTCGTGCGTGCGCCTCCGGACGGCTACACTCTCCTGCTGGTTGGCTCCCCCAACGCGATCAATGCAACGCTTTACGAAAATCTTAATTTCAATTTCCTGCGGGATATCGCGCCGGTCGCGAGTCTGACCCGTGGCTCCCTGGTGATGGTGATACACCCATCGGTTCCTGCCCATACAATTCCAGAGTTCATCGCCTATGCCAGAGCCAATCCCGGGAAACTCTCCTATGGTTCGGGTGGCGTGGGCGGGATCACCCATATCGCCGCGGAACTGTTCAAGCAGGAAGCCGGCGGACTCGATCTTCAGCATGTGCCCTATCGAGGCGTTGCGCCCGCGATCACGGATCTGCTCGGCGGGCAGGTACAGGTCGTCTTTGTGAACTTGGCGCCATCGATCGGCTACATCGGGAGCGGCAAGCTGCGTGCGCTTGGGATAACGACGGCCGCGCGATCCGAAGCGCTGCCGGATGTTCCAGCCATCGGCGAATTCGTGCCAGGTTACGAGGCGAGTTCGGTGTTCGGCCTCGGCGCGCCGAAGGACACGCCGGCCGCGATTATCGACAGGCTCAACAACGAGACCAACGCCGTTCTGGCCGATCCGGGGTTCAGGTTGCGTCTTCGTGGTCTCGACGCGACGGCACTCGGCGGCTCGCCCGGCGATTTCGGCAAGCTGATGGCCGGTGAAACCAAGAAGTGGGCCAAAGTGATCCGCCTCGCGAAGATCCGACCGGAATAGATAACGGTGTCTTGGGCAGCCGCAATCTCTGTACCGCGCATCCCAGCTGGACCAGGCATTGCCGCTGCACCTCAAGCGAAAGGTGGGATTCGAGATGCAAGGGAAGTTCAGCAGGATTTGCGCGAAAGGCGGCGGCGCGTTCGATTGCTATCTGGTCACGCCCGAGCCTGAAAAGCGGGCTGCTGGCGTTGTGCTTGCTTCCGCCATTCATGGCGTGGATACCGACATGCTCGCAATCGCCGACGAGCTTGCGGCATACGGCTTCGTTGTCGCGGTGCCGGATCTGTTCTGGCGTTCGATTGCCGGGCCGCTTTCCCGGAACGACCCGCGCACGGCCCAGCGCGCCGAGCCGCGCCTTGAGCAAATCAAGGCCGGCGAAGACGATATGATCGATACCTTGAGGCACCTCGGCACAATTCCGCAATTCAATGGCCAGGCGGTGGTCATGGGGTTTTGCTACGGCGGCCCGTATGCGATTCTCGGGCCGAAACGACTTGGCTATGCCGCCGGTATCTGCTGCCACGGATCCCAGATGCTGGACTATCTTCACGAACTTGTCGGGGTTCGCGAGCAAGTCTGTCTCATTTGGGGCGACGAGGACAATCGCGCGCCGGTCGAGGTGCTGGAAGCGTATCGTGATCTAGCGGCGAGTATGGACAACGTCGAACTGCACATCTTTCTCGGGGGGCGCCACGGTTACATGATGCGGGGGAGCCCGTCCTTCGATCGGGCGGCACATGATTTTTCAATAAAGCGCGCCCGTGAAATTCTCCAAGGTCTCGAGTCGGCAGTTCGTTAAAAGATTCCATTCCGTCTTGCAGAGAGATGATATCGGATCGACTAAAAATGCCGTCCGTCAGCGGCCTTCGCCGCTCGGCGGTGCGCCTGTTCGCCGATTAAGTTGGCGAACTCGCCACATCAGGTCCAACGGTGCTTCGGGTCATATTCGACGGTTTCGGCGGGGACTATCGGTTGTTTGATGTCCGCTCTGCCCGTAAGCGCCGGACCAGAGGAAATCTAGGCGTTGCTTTCGGTGCGATTGCCGTGATTCAAACTTCCAAACTGGGGCCCGAATCATGCGCTACGAACTCGCGGATTATGAATGGACTGCCATCAAGCCCATGCTCCCTAACAAGCCGCGTGGCGTTCCTCGGGTTAACGACCGCCGTGTCCTCAATGGAATTTTCTGGGTCTTGCGATCCGGAGCACCCTGGCGTGATCTCCCCGAGGCGTTTGGTCCGTATACCACTTGTTATAACCGCTTTGTCAGGTGGCGGCGAGCGGGTGTCTGGAGCCGTATCATGGAAGCACTTGCCGGCGCCCATGATACCGGCGTCCAGATGATCGATACCTCCATTGTCCGCGTGCACCAGCATGGAGCCTGCATCAAAAGGAACCAGCGCCAATCGATGGGACGGTCACGCGGCGGGTTGACGAGCAAAATACATGCGGTGGTCGATAGCAATGGTCGGCCGGTACGGCTGGCGTTGAGCCCCGGCGAGGCCCATGACGTTCGACTTGCCGGAAAACTGCTGTCTCGTTTGCAATCCGGGGCAATGCTGCTTGCCGACCGCGGCTATGACGCCGACTGGATCAGAGAGCTTGCCATGAAGAAGGGTGCGTGGGCCAACATCCCCCCGAAAAGCAATCGCAGCGCCCCGATCTGCTTCAGCCCATATCTCTACCGCGCTCGCAATCAGGTCGAACGGTTCTTCCACAAGATCAAACATTGCCGTCGGGTCGCGACGCGCTACGATAGGCTCGCTGCCAACTACCTTGCATTCGTTCAACTCGCGTCAATCAGGCTGTGGCTGCGCCTTAATGAGTCCGCGTCCTAATTCGTCGCGCTATTTGGCTAGGTACTTGATGAGCGCAGCGATGCCGAGCACGATCAGCGCGAGAACGAGCAGGACGATCAGGCTTATGCTCCATCCCATCCCGGTCATCATATCCATGATCCCATTCATGGATGACTCCACGATTGAAGATGCCGCCTCAGTTTGCTCCTGCTGGACCGTGCGGCTCTGCGCCAACGGATAGGCGTATATCTGAGCTGCTGGGCCATGGTGGCCGCCCAGAAGCCAGGTGTCGCCAAGCCGGGAGACGGCGACCTTCGGCCGCGCCGGCGCCGCATCGGGCTCCGTGCGCCCGCGTGGCCCGCCGTGCGCACCTTTGAGCAGCCGGTCGATTTCCTTCTTGGAGAAACCGAGCACGCCAGGTCGACGGCGCCGGCCTGCCGCAGATACGCCATCTCGCGGGCGAGCAGCTGCTCGTCTCAGGTCGAGCTTTCCGCAATGCGGTTGTCCGCCATGCAGTAGGCCCGGCGGGCGGCCTCGGACAGGTGCCCGAGCGGCACCACCGGCACCTCGGCGAGCCCGAGCGACTTTGCGGCGGCGTAGCGGCACAGCGAATTCAGCGCCGGCCTCGCCCCATCCAGCAGGGCTGGCTGACGCTCCACGAAAGCGGCACCTATGTGACGTTGGTGACGTCTGGTGAGGACCTACTCGGTCAGTAGATCAGCACCAAGGACAGCCATGCCGCGAGGCAGGTGCAGAGACAAATTCCGAGATAAGGCAAAGCAAGGCGCATCGGGCTTCCCTCCGCGACGCACGACTATGATTTGATTTTCTCACGCACTTTGGACTGTGACTAGGCATCTCAAGCTGCAATCGCGACCAAACCGCACCGTTGCGTAGAGCCCAGCTGCAGGATCGAACGACTGGAACGAAGGTCTTGTGAAAAAATTAAGAGTCTCGCCGGCTGCCGCCAAGCCGGCGGAGCGGCCCCGGCCTACCCCCGTTGAAAATCCCCTGCCGGGGCCGTCTCTTCGCCCAGAGTTCGGAGTTTGCGTATGCGTTCCTCGCCCTCGATCGTGCCGGCCGACCGTCTGGACCGCGATATCTACCTGGTGCTCGAGGATTTCGGCGCTCGCGCGGGATGCGCCTGGCGCGAGACCGACGAAGCCGATACCGACCTCAAGACCGTCCTGCGGGATATCCTTTCCGGGCAATACGCCTATCCGCTCCGCATCGTGTGCTTCAATGCGGTCGAGGGGTGGTCGCGGGACGCAACCCCTGACATCGCTGACGCCCTGGCCGAACGCGCCGCCAACACAGATGCGGAGATCTCGCCTGCCCTGCAGGACTTCATACACGCCAATGCGACAAGTCCGTTCAACGTACAATTGGCCCTGCCGCTGCGCAGCGTCGCTTGATGCCGACCGAAGGCAAATCCCCCGGCTTCACCGCGGAGGACGAACGCGAGCACTTTATCCGCTGCACCATATGCGGGGAACTGTTCGATATGCGCGACCTCGGCGAGGTCCTCGACCATTTGCACGGCGAGCAGATCCCAGAGCAGCCGACGCAGCACTAATGGCCGCCAACCGAGGCGCCCTTTAATCGTCGAACGCCAACCCAAACTGACCGTCTTGCCGCCAGACGATGTGGCAATGCCGCAAGAGACCGTCAGAGGGAATACCGAGCACAAAATTGTCAGGAAACCAGAGCGGGCTTTTGACTGCGATCCTCGCTCCGACTTCCGAAATATCTCTCACGACGCAATCAAGGGCTGTCGGGCCAAATATGATTTTCCCAGATTTGAAGACCCGGCGTCGCTTCGATGATCTATCCTGCTCCATTTGCGCATATTGCCACTTTTTCCTGAAAACGTCAGGCCCCGTGACACACCTTCGGCACGTGAAATCCCGGAACATTTCCGTCTCGCGGGAATTTCAGCGGTATGGACCTTGAACAGGAAAAACTGGCAGTCGAGCAAAAGCTCGCCCGGTGTCGGCGGTTAAAGAAAGACTTTTCGGAAGGGGTAAGTGCGAAGAACCTTCGTGATCTGGAAGCTGAGCTGCTCGAGCAACTTCAGCAGATTGAGACGAGTCCAGCTCAGCAAGATCGTGATTAAGCCATGTCTGCTCAATTTTGAGTTTCCGGAGGGCTGGGGGGCGGCAGCCCATAATCCTTGGCCCGCCTTGCCGCCAGCTCACGATATAATTTGGCCTGTTCGAACAGCTGCTGCCTGAAAGCCGGGTCAGCTTCGCTTCGTCCCAAAGCTTCCAGCTGAACTGCGCGCTCGAGATACTCTGTCAGAAGTTTCACGGCACGCCTCAGTCCGCCCCAGTCGCCCAGCATTTATTGTCAAGATTTGCTGCTGCGCAAGGGCAGCGAAGCCGCTCCGCCATGTCGATGCCGCGCGGCAGGACTATGCAAATCGCTATAGCCCTCCGTGGCATTTGGTCTGGCGGTTTATGTGCCCGCTTGCAGGCGCGCAATAGGCGATCGCCTCTTAGAGCCAGTGAGCCTGACATATTGAAAGCCGGTCTCTGGCCATGGTAGATTGCCGATTTTTCCCGTCCTAGTAGTGCGTTTTGTACTGTGGAGGACATTTATGCGAAGCTCTCGCGCGATCCTTTATCTGCAACGACTTTGCGACCTTGCCTCTCAGCTCTCAGAGCTGGAAGACCTTCGAAGTCTAGTCGAAGATGCAGAGCGCGCCCGCGGTGCACCAGCATTGCGCTCTAGACGCCATGCTTCTCGCCGCCTCCGAAGCCGCGATCTCCGCGTCCTGTCTGTCCGTCGCAGTCGCTTCACGCCACCAGGCAGAAATGCAGGAGGTGTCAGCCCCCCTCAGAGCGACAACCAAGTGGATTGGACGTTGCTTGTTTTTCCCGACGGATGGTGGGCCTCCCCCTAAAGCTTTTTAATGGCTGTTAGTGATCAGTCTTCTCGCCAGCTTGTGGTCCCTCAGCTCACGCAGCCGGTGGAGGACTGCTTGTGACCCTTAGCGGACGATCCGCGTTCACGAGCTTGCGCTTCACCCCGGCAAGTTTGTCCCGGCTCTCATGGTCCTCTTGATGCTCGGTTACGTCGGCTTCGAGTGTATCCGCGCCATTCGTCGCCAGCGTCGACGAGTAAATATCAACGAACCGCCTTGTGCTGACTGATGGACGCTACACAAGTCCGCCGACAATATATTTTTGTGCTGGTAGCGCCCCTCATTGGCTGGATTGTGCTTTGCGCGGTGCTCGGACAGCCCGGCTTGCTATTCCTTGGCACGATCGTAGGCATGCCGTTTATCTATCTGTTCGGGCTTCCTCTTGCCGTTTTCGTCTATTGCCTTGATCGAGAGATGATCAATCGATCACTTCCGCTCTGGTCGAGCAGTGTCGCTTGCTTATTCTTCGGAGGTTTGCTCTCGGTCAGCCTCGTTTACTTTGTGCCGCTTCCATTCGGCTTTCGTAGTCCTCCCGTTTTTGTCGGAAGCTTGCCCGGAGCCGTTTCCGCATTCGTCTGCGTCTGCTGGGGCGGAAAGTAAAACGCCATACGCTCGATGTCAGCCTCTGGCGCGTCGCTTCCAAACGGAATGATCGATGGGACGTCGGCTGGCGAGTGTGGAGCAGAAACTGATTGCGGCGTTCTGGACGACCGATTTTGACCCGAAGCCGACATTTTCAGATCTCCGATTTTGAACGTCCGATTGTAACTGTCTCGCCTATCTCGAAGCTCGACAGATCTTCGCCGACGACAAGCGGCCCGGAATAGGTCTCGCGTGTCGCCGCTACTAGATCGGCTATAGCAGGCGCCGCGACGGTCTTACTCGCGAGCATGACGAGATGGGTAAAAGCGGCCATTTTCGGCTTGGTCTGCGCAAACACTCGCCCAGCCTCCTGAGGCGAGGTGTGATGATTGAGAATGCGCCGGATGTAAACTTCGCTCAAAAGTTCCGGCCGCGCCATGGCGACCTCATGCACCAGCAGGTCAGCGCCCGCGCCGTAGCGCAGCACATTGACGTTGTAGCGGGTGTCACCGGAGATCACGGCAACCCGATTTTGATATTCGATTCGATAGCCGTAAGCCGGCTTAATGGCCTCACCATGGTCGACGGCGAAGGCAACAACCCTTAGGTCGCCGGCCTGATAAACGGCGCCGTCATCAGCAAATTCCTTCACGTCGATAGCGGCGTGCTCACGGGCGAGCTTCTCATCCGCGACCCTGATGTCGATATCGTGCGCATAGGCTGCTTCAATATGATGCATCAGCTTGGCGGTGCCGACGGGCCCGATCACATTAAGAGGCCGCCGGCGGTTGCCGAAATAAGAGCTCAGCCAGCCGGTGAGCCAGAGGTCTGGAATCCCTGTAGTGTGGTCGGAATGAAAATGCGTGAGCAACAGTGCATCGATGCTGCCTATGGGAACGCCGAGCTGAAATAGCCTCATCGTAGCACCGCGGCCGGCGTCGATAAGAAGAGTGTGGCCGCCGGCCTCGATTAACGTGCTGGGCCCGAACCGGTCGGGACGGGGGATCGGTACCCCCGTCCCGAGCAGCGTCACCCGGAAATCAGCGGTCATTGCTACTCTACCTTTATGCCGGCGCCGGAGACGATTTGATACCAGTGCGCGACCTGGTCGCCGACCATGCGGCCAAATTGCTCCGGCGTGCCGCCTGCCGGTTCGGCGCCAATCTTTGCCAGCGCTTCCTGGACCGATCGCTTTTGCAGCGCCTTGTTAATCGCTGCATTAAGCCGCGCGACAGTTTCCTTGGGGGTGCCGTGCTTGACCGCGAAACCCGTCCAGTCCTCAACCACGAGAGAGGGATAGCCAGCTTCGATGATGGTTGGGACGTCGGGAAGGGCCGGGACACGCTTCGGACCAGTCACCGCCAAAGCGCGCAGCTTGCCCGTCTTAATCAGGTCAACGACCGGCAATACGGTGATGAACTGAAACGTGTTTGTGCCGTTGAGCAAATCGCCGATCGCTTGCGAAAATTGCGCGTAGGGAACGTGCTGGGCGCGCGTACCGGTCTGCTGCTTGAACTGCTCGCCGATAAGATGTGCGGGCGTGCCGAAGCCACCCGAGGAGAACGTCAACTTGTCCGGCTGGCTTTTCAGCAGCGCTACCAGTTCGGCCACCGTCGTGGCCGGCACCGATGGATTCACGACCAGCACATTGTAGGAGACGGTAGCCTTGATGACAGGGTCGAAGTCCTTGCTTAGGTCGTACGCGATTTTCGGCAACAGCGACGGTGCTGCAACCGATGGTACAGACATCGCAAAGAGGCTGTTGCCGTCCGACGGCTGGTTCAGGACGTCGCTCGCCGCAATCGTGGTGACGCCGCCCGGCCGGTTCTCCACAATGACTCGCCAGCCTTCGGATTCCGTTAGTTCCCTCGAGATAATGCGGCTGATGATGTCGGGCGGGGTACTAGCCGAGTTAGGCGCCACGAACCGAATCGTCCCCGTTGGGAAGGATGACTGCGCCAATCCTGTGGCGGCAAGCAGAGGCAGGATCGCAACTGATAAGACGGTGGAGTGGCGAAACAGGTGAGATGTCATGGAAGTCTCCATCAAACGATGAAAGTGAACTTCAGCACGCACGCCAGCTTCGGCCCCCTGTTCGCGCCGAGCTAGGAAAATCGGCATGCGTTCCGCAGTGTGAAATGGTACGTTTCACGCCGTGGAACGTGTGAGGTCACTCGATGTCCGGGCCAAAAGTTATCAAGAGCTTGGAACGCGGATTACGTGTTCTGCAAGCGCTGCAGATGCAGCCGGATTCGTCGCTGCAGGAGCTTTACCTCCTCACGGGCATCTCGAAACCAAGCATACTGCGCATCCTGCACACCTGCGCCCGAGCAGGTATTGTGACGCGGAGGCTTGGTGACGGGCGTTACCGGATCGGTGCCATGCTTTCGCATGCACCCTCGCGTCGCGAACATCACGACCGGATAGCGGAAGCCGCGGCGCCGATCCTGGAGCGCTTGTGCGAGCGCGTCTCCTGGCCATCAGATTTGATGGTGCCCGCAGGCGATCACATGCAAATCCGCGAAACGACCCGGGCCCGGAGTCCCTTCCTGTTGCAGCAGGAGCGGATCGGACTGCCTGTCAACTGGCTGTGGTCCGCCGTCGGGACAGCCTATCTTGCGTACTGTCCGACGAAAGAACGTCAACGCGTGCTCGATTTACTTCGCAAATCGAGCCGTCCCGAAGACCGGCTTGCACGTGAACCGGGGCGGCTCAACGTTATTCTCGACGAGGTGCGGGAGCGCGGTTATGGCATACGCAACTCAATGCACAGCGGGGGCTATTATGGTGGGCCGCCGCACTCGGACGGCTTATTTTCGATCGCGGTTCCCCTGCGCGATGGTCCCCGCGTGCTTGGAGCGATCAACATGCTCTGGCTCAAAAAAGCGTTCTCCATCGAAGCCTTCGCAGCTCATCATCTGGCCGAGCTTCAAAACGCAGCGGCGGAAATTGTAAGTTCAGTCCAAAGACGAACGAAGCGGTGATGTTCGCTGTTGGCCCGAAGGCGAAGATCGGCATCGTGTCCCGGACGTCGGCAGTCGAGGCCGGACCAGACACGTGGGGACGCGAGGGAATCGACGCGATTGACCCTTGCTGTGTAAAAACGCGAGGAGGCGAAAAACGGCTAGAATTGCGTTCCGTCTGGCTTGAAATCGGTTGCGCGCATAAGCGCTAGATCGGCCTTGGACGAACAACTTCTTCTATCGCTCTCAACCATCTTGGCGTTTTCACACAGCCAAGACCCAAAGCAGACATGCATTTCACCAGCCGTGGAGGACATTTATTCTCCTTTCGGCACGCCAGCTAAGAGCAGGCCTTCATAGATCCGCTCCCTCTGGCTCAAAAATGTAGCGTTCTGACTGCGCCGCTCGTTGCGAAATCGGGCCACCGTAAAGTTCGGGTCGAGCCGGAGGCCGGCTTCCCGCGCCGCGCTCGCCTCGTCCATAAGCCCGCTCAGACTGGATGCGGCGGCCAGGAAAAAATGCACCATGGCGACGTTCGGGTTCATTTCGATCGACTTGCGCAATCGGTCCAGCGCCGATTGCAGCCTCCCAAGAAACAAGTCTGCAATTCCGAGCAGGGCGTGCCAGCGATCCAACCCGGGATCACGCGGGCTCAGCCGGATAGCGTTCATGAGGTCCGCTTCCGCCTCCTTTGCACGCCCGAGCAACACCTTCGCAAAGCCGGCATTGGCGTGAGCCCAAGCCAAGTTGCGATCAAGAGTGATGGCAAATTCGAATTCGCGCAGGGACCGCTCTGTCGCTCCCGAGACATGAAGCACATTCCCATAGATAAGATGTGCCGCGGCGTTACGCGGAGCGAGATCCAAAGCTTTAGTGATCGCCGTCCCGGCGATACGCAGCTGTTCATCCCGGTTTGTCGAAGCAAACGTACGAACCTCATCAGAATGATAGTTGGCAATGCCGATCAACGCCTCGACATTGCGATCGTCCCGTCGGAGCGCGTCTTCAAAGAGCTCACATGCCGCGCGGTGGCCACGCAGCGATAGGGGCTGGTTCAGAATCGCCCAGCCCCTCATCGCGAGGTCGATGGCGTCCATGCTTCCTGGCCGCTCACGCTCCGCCCGCCGGCTTTCAGCGGCTACAAGCTCGACACCAACGATCCGGGCAAGGCGCGTGGTGATCTCGTCCTGCATGTCGAAAATATCGGCGCGCGGTTTGTCGAAACGCTCGGCCCAGAGGTGCGCGCCGGTTGTCGCGTCAATGAGCTGAGCATTCACGCGGATGCGATCGCTACTGCTCTGCACGCTGCCTTCCATCACATAGCGCACACCGAGCTCGCGTCCGACGACGCGGGCGTCCACCGGTTTGTTCTTGAAGGTGAACGCAGTATTGCGTGCAATGACGAAGGCGCTTGGGATGCGCGACAGGTCGGTCGTCAGGCTTTCGGTGATACCGTCGACAAAATATTCCTGATCGGGATTGCCACCGAAATTAGCAAAAGGAAGCACAACGATCGACAGACGCGGCGCGGCGAGCTCACGCGACGTTGAGCCCTGTGCGACAAAGTCGAGCCGGTTGCGTTTCACTGCATACGCGCGTACCGGACGCGCAATGTTCTTGAGGCTATGCTCGCCGAGATCAATGAATTCGACGTCGATCTTCCCGCTGACCTGATCATGGGCGGACGCGGAAAGGCAAACACCACCGGGCTCGGCGATCCCCTCAAGGCGGGCGGCGATGTTGACGCCGTCGCCGAAGATATCGTTCGCCTCGACGATGACGTCGCCGATGTTGATGCCAACGCGAAAGACAATGCGCTTCTCTTCCTCCTCTCCGGCTGCGAGGTCTCCAACGCCACTCTGAAAGTGCTCGGCTGCTCGAACCGCTTCGACCGCGCTCGGGAACTCGGCGAGGAAGCCGTCGCCGGTGTGTTTGACGATGCGGCCTCCGTGTTGCCTAATGGTCGGCTCGACAACATCAGTCAAAAGCGCCGTGAGGCGGGCATGTGTAGCCTCTTCGTTATTGTGCATGAGCCGAGAATAGCCCGCCACGTCGGCGACCATGATGGCCGCCAACCTGCGTCCTCGGCCTCCATTCTCTCGCGACATGACCGCTCCGCCTGTCCATTAAGTGTAGAAGGGATCAGGCGACAATTCTAGCCGTTCGAGAGAGGGTCGCTGCCAACCGACCCCGCCTTGGGACGTGGCATCTCGTCAGATTGTCCATACGCTGCATCTGCGGGCGCGTGCTGGAACCCTATGTATCGCTGCAGCCCCCAAAGCTCAGAGCCTTGATGACAAACCCCTAGTTTATTGTCGGCTATCGGTAATCTGCGTCTTGCTCATTTTCACTTGCCTCAACGAGCGCGCTTTATAACAGGCCAAGGCATGTGATGTCTGCTGCTGGGCCCAGATGCGAAGTGGCCACACCTCTCTTTGAGGTCCGCTTAGTGGGCGGAACGGACTAGATTTGCTAACGCTGAGTTTTTCGCATTTTGACCCAAAGCCGACTAATGACCCATTTTCTGCTTGATCGGAGGTAATGGTAGTTTGTGAGCGTGAGCAATACGCCATCCTTCGGAAGTCTTTACGAAAACTAGGGTAATGAGATTTCCGGTGTCCCGGGTAGGGCGCGCCGGACGGTAAAGCTCCACCCCCTCAATCCGATTGACATTGGGTCTCTACGCTTACGTTGGGCGCATGGTGGACGAGATTTGCTCAAATTGACTTCTTCGGATGTACCCATCTCGGACCTCGCGCGCAACTTTTCTCGTGCTAAAGTAAAAGCGCCAGCTGGCTAGAACCAGGATTTTCACTTCGCGAATTCCTGATTTCGAATGAGCCCTCTTGCTTAGGTCAAAGTCGCAACCCGACGGGACTTAGCATGAGTGGCAGTGGAAGATCGCAAGGTTTGCCGCCGAAGAGCGGCTGCTTATTCCGTATTCGCGAACAGGAGCACAGGAGGCCATCATGTCCGCGTTGTCGCGTCGCGATTTCTTGGCACTTTCGACGTCAGCCGCAGCGGTCGGTCTCGCCTCGCCCGCGCGTGCCGCCATGGGGCCAAATGACAAGTACGATTTGGTGATCCGTGGCGGTGAGGTACTCGACCCCAGCCAGTCGCTGCGCGCCAGACGCGATATTGGCATTCGCTGGGGCCGGATAGAAACGGTCCAGGAGACGATCGCGGCCGAACGCGCGCTGAAAAGCATCGACGCGTCGGGCAAGCTCGTGATGCCAGGCCTCATCGATCTGCACTGTCACGTCTATCCATACGGTTCGGCTATCGGCATTCCCGCCGACGAGCTCGTGCAATTCCAGGGCACCACGACCGTCGTGTCGGCAGGTGATGCCGGCGTCAACAATCTGGCGGCCTTGCGCCGCTTCATCGTGGCGCAGACCCGAGCCCGGATGTACGCCTTCCTCCACATCGCAAATAACGGCCTCTCCGCAGCCCCCGTGTCAGAGCTGTACAACATCGACAACGCGCAAACCGAGGCCTGCGCGATGGCCCTTGCCGAGAATGCAGACTTCCTGCTCGGGGTCAAGGTACGCATGTCCGAGAACGTCATCTTCAAATACGGGCTCGAGCCCCTCAAACGCGGCATCCAGGCCTGCGAAAAGTGCGGCTGGCCGGCGAAGATGATGGTGCATATCGGCGGGGTCGAGACCAAGGAGTTGATGTCGCAAATTCTCGACTTGCTTCGCTCGGGCGACGTGCTGACCCACGCCTATTCAGGCGCCCCGAACATGTCCAACGTCTTCACGAATATCGTTCAAGATGGCAACCTGCTGCCTGCGGCCCTGGCGGCCAAGCAGCGCGGTGTCATCTTCGATGTCGGTCATGGCGGTGGCAGCTTCGATTTCACGGTGGCTGAAGTGGCGATCCCGGGCGGATGCACGCCGGACACCATCTCCTCCGACATCCACGTCTTCTCCGGCAATTCGCCGGGCATCCCTTTCCTGCCGAATGTCATGAGCAAGTTCATGGCGCTTGGCTTCACGCTCGAGCAGGTGGTTGCCATGGCCACGACTTCTCCGGCGAAGGTCATCAATCGTGCGCCGATGATTGGCACCCTGCAGGTTGGAGCGCCCGGAGACGTCAGCGTCATGGAACTAGTGGAGGGACCGGTCAGCTTTCTCGATACCCGCAACAACAAGAGGGACGGGAGGGCCTATCTCAAGCCGATCCAGACCGTTATCAACGGTGTGCCGTTCGGCCGGCCTTATCAGGCTCCGTTTGCAGTGAGATAGGGGATTGGTCAGCAATCTCAGCTCTTGGAACCGTTTGAACTAGTGCCTCCGAGTGAGCTATCGATGCATTAAGGTTGCGGGATCGCCTCGGCAAGGCGTCATTATTCTCTAGCCCTGTTGCGCTGCATGGGTCTGCTTCTGGGCCGCATGAGACTTGTCGCTCGCGTGCCGATTTCCGCTGTTGACCGATACTGTTGAAAAAGTCGAAAGTAGAGAGACAGCAAAAATCTCGCTCGGATCAGCTCTAGTCGAGTCTTGGCAATAAAGGCCGTTGCCACGAGACTAGGAAAACACACAGCGATCCCGCAAGGAATGACGTGGTCCCTCGCGTCAGACGGCGTCGAGCGCACCAGCAGCCTTTAGAAATTTGGGATGCGCGCCACAGAGGACTTTTTCAACAGTATCGACCCGAAACAGACTTGTAGGGATGCATAAAATTATTGCGTTCTGCTATGCGACAGGTTGATGTTTTACGGTTATTCAATCGCGGCATAAGGTGCTTAAGCGGTCGGGCGGAGGAGACCTATGGCAGTATCGCGAATAGTCCGCGCATACTCCGAGTTGGTCAATCAGTGGCAGTTGATCGTCGAGCGACCAATCTCGAAAGAGGCCAAGCATGAAGAGTGCATGTCGCTGCTGCGCGAGTTCATCGACGGACTTGCTTGGACCCGCATACGCGGGCTTGATAGGCCGCTTCGGTTCTATGCCGACATGTTGATATTAGAGGGTCTTCTTCGGCCAACTTTCGCAACGGACGAACTGGGCGAGGTCGCAATCCGGCCAGGCTATTTTCTGGTAAAGGACTGGTTGGACGAGCATCGCAGGCGATAGGCCACCTCGATTGGCTTCCCACCGCGGATTTGCTGGTATGTCCGGAATTGGCCCGTGGCTGACCTCCCCTTTCGGTTTCGCAGGGTCCGCCTTCAGGGCTGAGCGGAAAGTCATCGTGGAGACGCCGAGGGAAGCCTTTGACGTTTAGCAGTCGTAGCAGGCGAGGAGACACGGCGTCCGAACACCGGCCGCCACCCTCGTTCAACCAAGCCTCGCCTTGCAGCAGCGTCGTTCCGACACCATAGTCGCAGGATTGCAACTTTTTCCCGGTTGGACTGTTGGGGTCATACCCGGTCGCGACGGTTGCGCCGGCTACAGGGAGGCACAATACATGAAATGGATTTGCAGGCTTAGCTATCTGACGTGCGCTGTTGCCATAGCTTCTACAACGTCCGTCTCGGCCATGCCTGTTGCAACTTCGAATGCAATTGGTGGACCTGCCTCGACCGCGATCGAAGTCAAAGGTGGCCACGGTCATGGCGGCGGCCACGGATGGGGGCACCGCGGTAGCCGCGGCCATCATTACGGGTGGGGAAGGGGCCGTGGCCATCACTATGGCTGGGGGCGCC